>JBKHWY010000573.1:0-3078 GCA_046566285.1 Gammaproteobacteria bacterium
ATCCGTGCTGCGGCCCTTCCACCACATACATCACGGTGCCGAGAATGAGCACGGCCATCAGCACGACGGAGAGAAAGATCAGGATCTTGCGCGCGCTGGCGGCCAGCGCCTGGCCCAGCCGCACGTACTCGGCAATGAACAGCGTCAGCTTGAAGATGCGGAAAATGCGCAAGAGGCGCAGGATGCGGATATCCAGCAGCACCGCCGCTTCCGGAATGAACAGCGCGAAATAGGCCGGCACGATCGACAGCACGTCGATGATGCCGAAAAAACTGGTGGCGTAGCGCAGCGGCCGGCGCACGCAGGCCAGGCGCGCCAGGTACTCGAGCGTGAACAGCAGCGTGAAGGTCCACTCCAGCGTATCGAGCACGCTGCTGAAGCGCTGGGTCATCGAGGGCACGCTGTCGAGCATGACCACCGCCACCGACAGCACGATCAACCCCACCAGGATCACGTCGAAGTAGCGACCCGCCGAGGTATCGGCCTCGAAGATGATGGTGTACAGGCGCTGGCGCAGGCCGGCCTCGGGTTTGCCGAACTGCGCGGCCACATAGGCCTCGGCCGACACCTTGGTGCGATCGCGGGCGTTCATGGGCTCCCGGCCGCAAGCGCCGGCGGACCTTTCAGCTCGATCATGTTGTGCTCCGGGTCGTGCAGGTAGATCGATGGCCCTTCCCCTTCGGCGCCGTAGCGCGATGCAGGCGCGCCGGCCGCCACGCCGTGCGCCGCCAGGTGCGCGCGGATCGCATCGGCGTCGAACGGCTCGACGCGAAAGCAGACGTGGTCGAGATTGCGCCCTTCCGGGCCCGGCGCGGCGCCCCCGGCCCGTCCCAGCTGGCCGGACACGGGCACCAGGTCGAGCAGCGCACTGCCGGCGCGCAGCTGGACCAGGCCGATCTCGTCCTGGCGCCGTTCCACAGTGCAGCCCAGCACGTCACGGTAGAACGCCAGCATCGCGTCCAGGCGCGCCACGCGCAGCACGATGTGGTCGATGTGGGAAAGCTGGATCACCTCGGTGGCTCAGTCGGCGTGCCGTTCGACCCAGGCGGCAAAAGCGTCGATGTACTTCTGCAGAAAGGCGCGGGTGCTGTCGTTATTGAGTTCGTCGCCATCGAACTGGTTGCCCACGTTGCCGATGTAGGCTTCCGGCTGCTGCATGGCGGGCATGTTCAGGAAGACCAGCGACTGGCGCAGGTGATGGTTGGCGCCGAAGGCAGCCAGCGCGCCGGGCGACACGCTGACGACGCCGCAGGGCTTGCCGTTCCAGGCGCTGCTGCCGTACGGACGCGAGCCGACGTCGATGGCGTTCTTCAGCACGGCCGGCACGGAGCGGTTGTATTCCGGCGTGCAGAACAGCACGCCGTCCACGGCGCGGATCTTGTCGCGAAATTCGGTGTAGGTCGGTGGCGGTGCGGCGTCATCGTCCTGGTTGTACAGGGCAAGCTGGCCGATCTCGACGATCTCGAGGTCCAGGGTGGGTGGGGCCAGCAGCATCAGGGTCTTGGCGACCTTGCGGGTGAACGAATCCTTGCGCAGGCTGCCTACCAGCACTGCGATTTTTCTCGAAGCCATATCGACCTTTCCGGTGTGTGAACAACGCTGTGAGTTCAAAGGCATGCGCCCAGGGCAGCGCCAATCTTAACAACTTTTACACGCTCCCGCCGGCGCATCGGAAAGCGGCGTCAAATGCGCCCGCGCCGGAACTCGGCCAGGAAGCGGCGGGCAGCGGCGGCGCTCAGCACCACCACCGGGTCGCCATGCCAGGCGTACAGGAACGGCGCCCCGACCCGGCGGTCGGTCAGCTTGGCCTGCAGCAGGAAGCGCGTGCCGGGCGGGTACAGGGCGGGGTCGGACAGGCGGCGCGAACAGTGCACCGGCAGCGTGGGCGCAAAGGCCTGGCCGGGCAGCGGCCGGATGCGCAACGCACCGGTGCGCGCATCCGGCACCGAGTGCACCGCCACGTCGCGGTAGGCCCAGGTGTCGCGCGCCATGGCTACACCCGCACAGCGGGTTCGAGGCGCGCTTCGCGGATCGGCAGGTTGACCAGCGCCGCGCCCAGAGCCAGAACGATGTCGGCGTACCACATCCAGCCGTAGTCGCCATAGGTCACCAGCGCCAGTCCGCCCAGCCAGGCGCCGAAGAAACCGCCCAGCTGGTGCGACAGCAGGGTCAGGCCGAACAGGGTGGACAGGTAGCGCGTGCCAAACAGCTTGCCCACCAGGCCGGCGGTGGGCGGCACCGTCGCCAGCCAGGTGAAGCCGAGCGCGGCGGCCATGAGGTAGAAGGTGGCCGGGGTGCGGGGCGCGAGCAGGTAGGCGATGACGATCAGGGCGCGGCTGGCGTACATCAGCGCCAGCAGGGACTTCATGCGGTAGCGCGTGGACAGCGCACCGGCCGCCAGGCTGCCGGCGATGTTGAACAGCCCGATCAGCGCCAGCGCGGTGGCCGAGACCGATGGCGCCAGGCCGCACAGCGACACTTCGGTGGGCAGGTGCGTGACCAGGAACGCGATATGGAAGCCGCAGGTGAAAAAGCCCGCGTGCAGGCACAGGTAGCTGGGATCGCGCAGCGCGACGCGCACCTGGGCGCCTAGGTGTGAAGTTGCAAGAGGTTATTTCGGTCGGCTGAGAGCCTGGACATCGGCGCCTTGCCACCGATTCCCTGATGAGGTCGGTGCCAGTTGTAGTGATGTAGCCATTCGCTCAACATATTTTCGCGCTCCTGTGAGGTCTTGTAGACGAAGCCGTAGGCCCATTCCCGCAGTGCTGACTGGATGAAGCGCTCGGCCTTTCCGTTCGTCTGCGGACGGTAGGGCCGAGTGAAGCGGTGCTTGAGTTCCAGGCTGGCGCATAAACGGGCGAAGCTCTTGGAACGGAAGGCCGAGCCGTTGTCGGTCAGCAGGCGTTTTGGTCTAGCACCCAGCGAGCAGTAGTACGCATGTGCATTGCTCAGGAAGAGGCAGGCGTTTTCCTGCGACTCATCCGGATAGAGCTCCGTGTAAGCGATGCGCGCATGGTCGTCCACTGCCACGAACAGCACCTCCCATCCTGCACCACGGGTGCGGTCGCGCCGGTCGCC
>JBKHWY010000574.1:0-3076 GCA_046566285.1 Gammaproteobacteria bacterium
GTAACAATTGTGTGAGAGTTAAAGAGAATTCAGTAATGCAATTCTCATTGGATTATTGCAGCCCTTGGGGTAGGAAAGCCAGAGATTTTTTAGAACAGGGAACCGAAAGCCGGTTTTGAACAGGGAAGTCTAGAACAGGGCGGGATGGCGCACCGGACAGCGCGCCATGAAGTTTGTGTCAGATCAACCGAAATCGAATGATACCGTCCTTGCCGATTTCACGGCGCAAGATTCGGTCGTACCAGAGCTTATGGAGGTGGGCCAGGGCTTCACCCATGGCAAAACTCAGCTGGTGCGCGTCCAGCGTGCGGCGGAACATCACCTCGACGATATCGATTGCGCTTTTCGGTTCCGTGCAAGCTTGCAACACTTCCGCCAGTCGGGCGTCGTGATGGGCGCGCAGCTGGGCGATACGGGTGTGCAGGCCACGGAAGGGTTTGCCGTGCGACGGCAGCAGCAGCGTGTCCTCGGGCAAGTCCGCGTAGGCGGTCAGCGAATCCAGGTAGAGCTGCAGCGGATTGCCTTCCGGCTCCACCGCAAACACGGACACATTGGTCGAAATGCGCGGCAATACCATGTCGCCCGAAATCAACAGCCTCAGCGCATCGCAGTACAGGGCGATGTGCTCGGGCGCATGGCCGAAGCCGGCAATGGCGCGCCATTCATGCGGGCCGATGCGGATGCGCTGGCCGTCACGCATGCGGGTGTAGGCGTCCGGCACGGCCGGCACCAGCGAAGGATAGTAATTGCGCCGCTCGCCCATTTTCGCCAGCCATTCGGGCGCAGCCAGGCCGTGGCGCGCGAAGTGGGACAGGGCCGAGGTGCCGTCCACCCCGGGCAGCGCGGCTGCCATCATGCGCGCAAAACCGAATTCGCCGGTGCTGATCCAGAACGGCGCCTGGAAGCGCTCGCACAGCCAGCCCGACAAACCCACATGGTCGGGGTGGCAATGGGTGGCGAACACGCGCAGCAGGGGCTGGCCCCCCATCGGCCCGGCGAACAATTGCTCCCAGCCCTCACGGGTGGCGTCGGTGGCCACCCCGCAATCCACTGCCGCATAGCCGCGCCGGGCGCCGGAGCCGTCATCGACCTCATCGTCCAGCAGCCACAGGTTGATATGGTCGAGCGCGAACGGCAGCGGCATGCGCAGCCATTGCACGCCGGGCGCAATGGCTTGCAGCGTGCCCACGGGCGGGACCGTGTCGCCCATCGGATAGCTCAGCTGGGATTCAAGTGCATTCATGGCGTTACAATGGTTGACGCTGACGTAAACGTAAGCCATTGTAAGCCATCGGCTTGCCCTGCATCGCCTTGTTGAAAGAAGAAGACCGGAGAGACCTGCCATGTCCACCTACACCATTGCCGAGCTGGCCCGCGAATTCGACCTGACCCCCCGTGCGATCCGGTTCTACGAGGACCATGGACTGTTGAGTCCAGCGCGCGAGGGCGCCGGGGGTCGCAACCGGGTCTACAGCGCGCGCGACCGCACCCGCCTGAAGCTGACCCTGCGCGGCAAGCGCCTGGGCCTGACGCTGGCGGAAATCAAGGACATCGTGGACATCTACGAGTCGCCCAAGGATACCGAGGCGCAATTGCACGCCTTCCTGGCCGTGCTGGCCAAGCAGCGCCGCACCCTGGAACAGCAGCGCCAGGATATCGAAGCGGCGCTGGCCGACGTCACCGCGCACGAGGACGCTTGCCGCAGCCTGCTGCGCAAGTGAGCGTTTTGTTTGCTGTTTGACGTTTACGTAAACGTCAAACGACGCTATGATGACAGCGCCATCCCGATTGTTCCGCAACCCAACCCACGAGGACACGCCCATGCTGCATCTCCCCGGCCTCACCTTTGACCACGGCGAGGACATCGCCGCCCTGCGCGACGCGGTGCAGCAGTTCGCCGCCGCCGAGATCGCCCCGCGCGCAGCGGAGATCGACCGTAGCGACCAGTTCCCCATGGACTTGTGGCGCAAACTGGGCGAACTGGGCGTGCTCGGCATCACCGTCGGCGAGGAATACGGCGGCGCCGGCCTGGGCTACCTGGCCCACATCGTGGCCATGGAAGAGATCTCGCGCGCGTCCGCATCCGTCGGCCTGTCGTATGGCGCCCACTCCAACCTGTGCGTCAACCAGATCAAGCGCAACGGCAACGAAGAACAGAAGCGCCGCTACCTGCCGGGGTTGATTTCCGGCGAATCCATCGGCGCGCTGGCCATGTCGGAACCGAACGCCGGCTCGGACGTTGTCAGCATGAAACTGCGCGCCGACCTGAAGGGCGACCGCTACGTGCTCAATGGCAGCAAGATGTGGATCACCAACGGCCCCGATGCCGACGTGCTGGTGGTGTACGCCAAGACCGACCTCGACGCCGGCCCGCGCGGCATGACCGCCTTCCTGGTGGAGAAAACCTTCCCGGGCTTTTCGGTGGCGCAAAAGCTCGACAAACTCGGCATGCGCGGCTCGCACACGGGCGAACTGGTGTTCCGCGACTGCGAAGTGCCGGTGGAAAACGTGCTGGGCGGGGTCGGCAACGGCGTCAACGTGCTGATGTCGGGCCTCGACTTCGAGCGCGCCGTGCTCTCGGGCGGGCCGCTGGGCATCATGGCTGCCTGCATGGACGCGGTGGTGCCCTACGTGCACGAGCGCGAGCAGTTCGGCCAGCCGATCGGCCAGTTCCAGCTCATGCAGGGCAAGCTGGCCGACATGTACTCGACCATGATGGCGTGCCGCGCCTACGTCTACGCCGTGGGGCAGGCCTGCGACCGTGCCGCCAGCCCGCAAGCGGTGCGCGCGCTGCGCAAGGATGCCGCCGGCGCCATCCTGTACAGCGCGGAAAAAGCCACCTGGATGGCGGGCGAAGCCATCCAGGCCCTGGGCGGCAATGGCTACATCAACGAGTACCCGGTCGGACGACTCTGGCGCGATGCGAAGCTCTACGAAATCGGCGCAGGCACCAGTGAAATCCGCCGCATGCTGATCGGCCGCGAGCTGTTTGCCGAGACGGCCTAAGGCTGGTCAGCCCGGCCGTTCATGAGCGCATACAATGGCTGTTCCTTCACCCGAAGCGTGGATGCAGCCA
>JBKHWY010000575.1:0-3062 GCA_046566285.1 Gammaproteobacteria bacterium
GCGCGCCACCTGCACATGAGCGAACGCAGCCTGCAGTGCCGGCTGGAGCAGGAAGGCCAGTCGTTTTCGGCGATCCGCGACGCGGCAAGGCGCAAGCGGCTCGAGCGCCTGCTGGGGGAACCCGGCCTGGCCTTGAAGGAAATCGCGTATCTACTGGGCTACGAGGAGCGCGGCATGTTCGACGCCTGCATGCGCTGGTTCGGGCTGACGCCGGCGGTGCTGCGCGCACGCCTCTTGGCGAACGGCGCGGCTGAATGATCTGCTGCACAGCAGTACGATGCGCCGCGGATACAAGGCGCGGTAAAAAAAACGCCCGCTACCTTGCGGTGCGGGCGGTAATCCAATCTTCGGAGAAGAATTGGAGGAGACAGGTACAACTATACGCAGGTTTATGTTGCAGTGCAATAGAGCCCGACTACTGTATGCATGTAGTACCCCATTTGAATGGAAAATTGACAACGTTCAATATCAGACTGTGCCTGTCGTGTAGCGGCGCACAAGTTCTCAAGGCTTGGCCGGTTGGGTGAAGGCATAGGTGTCGCCATGCTTGAGATACACAATCTTGCCCTCCAGCCCGGCCTTCTTCGCCGCCGCCGTGAAGTCCGACAGGGGCGACTTGAACACGTCGTAGTCGTTGTAATGGATGGGGATGGCCTTGCGCGGCGCTACCAGTTGCAGCATGCGCACGCCGTCCTCGCCATCCATGGTCACCTTCAGCACGCCGAGGATGCGGGTACCGCCCAGGTGCAATAGCGCCAGGTCGATGTCCGGATAACGTTTCGGGATGTCGGCGATGTCGTCATACACCAGGGTGTCGCCGCTGATGTACATGCGAAAACGCGGCTTGCCTGGCCGCTCGGCAAATTCCAGCATCGATCCCATCACGGTGGGCAGCACGGCGGTAATGCCGGCCGGGCCGTGCCGCCCCGGCATGGCGGTCACGGTCAGCACGGTTGCGCCTTTCCTCACCTCCACCGTATCCCAGCGCGACAGCCCGAAACGCTTTACAAAGCCCAGCCGCTCCAGGTGCTCGCTCGATTCCTGGGTGGTGATGATGGGCGTATTGCGCGCCAGTTGTTTCTGCACCTTCTTGTCGAAATGATCCTCATGAAAGTGTGACAGCAGCACCAGGTCGATGGGCGGGAGTTGCTCCAGTTCCACGGCCGGATTGGTCTGGCGTTGCGAGTGGATGCCGTAGCCCAGGTGCACGTGGTCGCCCTTGTGCAGGAAGTTGGGGTCGGTCAGGATCGTCAATCCCTGGTAGCGGATCAGCACGGTGGCGGTGCCGATGAACTGAACCGTGCCGTCCGGTTCGGCCACGGGTGCGCCCGTGCCTTCCGCAATGTTGAGGACGAAGCGCTCGCCGGCCGGGGCCGTGGCAGGAGGATTCTGCTGGGCACTGGATGGCTGCGGCGCCAGCGCAACAAGCGCCAGCAGCAGGAAAATTGAACTTGAAAAGCGCATGAACTTACCTATTCTGGGTTTGGCAACTATCAGACTTAGCAGTTTGACCAGCGGCGTGCGGAACAGTTCGATATCTGGTGGGTTAAGTTTTTCTACAGCCTGGCGGATCTTCCATCCAGACATACATATCAAACGATCGATTGAGTTATATCAATCGTTTGATTTTTATGTTTTAATAAGTGGATGGATAAATTCACCACCCTTCCCCCTGACGACAGCCGCCGTCCGCGTGCGGATGGCGCCCAGACGCGCGAGCGCCTGCTGCTGTCGGCGATGCGCCTGTTCGCCGAGCAGGGCTACGCCAAGACGTCCACGCGCGAGATCGCGCTGGCCGCCGGCACCAACATCGCGTCGATCAGCTATCACTTCGGCGACAAGGCCGGCCTGTATCGCGCCGCCTTCAGCGAACCGCTCCCGCACCAGCAGCATGCGGACTGCTTCATGCACCCCGACCTGCCGCTCGACCAGGCCCTGCGCGGCTTCTACACGGCCCTGCTCGGCCCTCTCAAGCAAGGCGATGTGGCGCGCCTGTGCATGCGCCTGTGGTTCCGCGAGATGCTGGAACCCACCGGCGTCTGGCACGAGGAAATCGACCGCGACATCCGCCCCGCCCACGCCGCCCTGACCCAGCTGCTAAGCAATCATCTGGGCGAAGGCAGCGATGCGGAAGACGTCTCGCGCCTGGCGTTCTGCCTCGTCGGCCTGGCGGTGCAGCTGATGGTCACCCGCGAAGTGGTCGACAAGGTGCACCCGCAACTGCTCGATGGCGACGCCGCCGTGGACATCTGGATCGAGCGCCTGTGCTACTACGCCGAAGCGATGATCGCGGCCGAGCAGGCGCGCGTGCGCGCCAATGCCAGCGCCGCTGCGGCGGTTCCCGAAGTGCCCTCCCCGTCAACAACAACCCAGCCCAGAAAGAAGAAAGCATGACGATTTTCCGAACGCTTGGCGTGCTGGCCCTGCCGCTGGCGCTGGCCGGCTGCGTAAGCATGCCGCCAGCGCAAGTGTCCGCGCCCCTACCCCAGGCCTGGCAAGCGCCCCTGCCCCACAATGGCAGCCTGACCGATCTTTCGCAATGGTGGCGCGCGCAAGGCGACCCCCTGTTGCTGCAGCTGGTCGACGCCGCCCAGGCGGCCAGCCCGACCATCGCCGCGGCTCAGGCACGGCTGGCGCAGGCGCGCGCCGAGCGCACCGCCGCCGGCGCCGCCCTGCTGCCGAGCCTGGACGCGTCGGCCAGCGTCTCGCGCGCCAGCAAGCAAGGCACCCAGCCCACCGGGACCACCTCGCAGGCGGGGTTCCAGACCGCCTGGGAGATCGACCTGTTCGGCGGCGGGCGCGCCGCGCGCAATGCGGCCGACGAGCGCCTGGCCGGCTCCAGCGCGCTGTGGCATGACGCCCGCGTGGCGGTGGCCGCCGAAGTGGCGAACCAGTATTACGCCTTGCGCGCCTGCCAGCAGCTGCTCGATGTGGCGATGCTCGGGCAGCGCCATCCCCGGCTGCGGGTCGAGGATGTCGTCGAAGCGCAGCGTAAGCCGCTCGTGCGCGGGATAGGCCGAAAAATCCTCCGGGTCCGGAAAGCCTGGATCGAGGATGGACAG
>JBKHWY010000576.1:0-3055 GCA_046566285.1 Gammaproteobacteria bacterium
CCATGGCATCGCCCATGTGGTGGGCTCGATCGAAGTGGGCAAGCTAGCCGACCTGGTGGTGTGGAAGCCGGCCTTTTTCGGCGCCAAGCCATCGATGATCCTGAAGGCCGGGATGATCGCGATGGCGCAGATGGGCGACCCGAACGCCTCCATCCCCACCCCGCAGCCGGTGCACTACCGCCCCATGTTCGGGGCCTTCGGCGGGGGTCTCAGGAAGTCGGTCACCTTCGTGTCCCAGGCCGCCTTCGACGAGGGCATCGGCGCGCGCCTGCAACTGACCAAGACCGTGCTGCCGATCCGCGCCACGCGGGGCCTGTCCAAGGCCGACATGATCCATAACGGCGCCACCCCGGTCATGCAGGTGGACCCGGAGACCTACGAGGTGCGCGCGGACGGCCAGTTGCTGACGTGCGAACCAGCCACCGTGCTGCCGCTGGCGCAGCGCTATTTTCTGTTTTAAGTCTGTGTTTTAAATCTGTCTCAAGGAGTGCAACGATGCTGACCCTGCATACCCGGCTGGAGCCGGCCGACCATCCGCTCGAGGACATCGGCGACGAAGCCGTGCTGGCCTACGACCAGCGCGAGCGCTGCCGCCTGCGCATCGTGCTGGAATCGGGCGCCGTGGCCGCGCTGTTCCTGCCGCGCGGCTCGGTGCTGCGCGACGGCGATGTTCTGACCGGCCCGGAAGGCGCGCGCGTGCGGGTGCGCGCCGCGCGGGAAGCCACCTACCGCATCCGGGCGGCCGATGCTCACGCGCTGGTGCGCTGCGCCTTCCACCTGGGGAACCGCCACGGCCAGGTGCAGATCGGCCCGGACTACCTGCGCATCCGCGCCGACCCGGTATTGCGCGACATGCTCACGGGCCTGGGCGCCACGGTCGAGGAGGAACTGGCCCCGTTCCATCCGGAGCCGGGGGCCTACGGCGGCGGCTACGGCCACGACCATCATCAGGATGCTCGCCACCTGCTCGCGCCGGTGCCGCTGCGCCAGAAGATCCATCGCCCGGGCGACGTGGAGCACGGGTGAACGCGGCCGCCCTGCTGCACCTGCTGCAGCTGGCCAGCCCCTCGCTGCCGATCGGCGCCTACAGTTATTCGCAGGGTCTGGAGACGGCCATCGACCGCGGCATGGTGAGCTGCTGGGCCAGCGCCGAGCGCTATCTCGCACGCCAGCTCGAGGATGTGCTGGCGCCCTGGGATGGCGCGCTGTTCTGGCGCCTGCTGGCGGCCTGCAGCGCCGGCGACGCGCACGCCTTCGCGCTGTGGAACGCGCGCTACCTGGCCTCGCGCGAGAGCGCCGAACTGCGGGCCGAAACGGTGCAGATGGGCTTTTCGCTCACCCGCCTGCTGGTGGAACTGGGCTTGATCGAAGCGGCGCCGGCGCGCGACACCTGCCTGCCGGCCGCGCTGGCCCAGGCGGTGCACGCGCTGGAGGTGCCGCACGAGGAAGCGCTGCTGGCCATGCTGTTTTCCTGGCTTGAAAACCAGGTGCTGGTGTGCGTGAAGTCGATCCCGCTCGGCCAGGTGGCCGGCCAGCGCCTGCTGCTGGCGCTGCGCCCGGCCATCGAGCGCGCGGCCCTGCAGGCGCGCGCCCTGCCTGACGATGAACTCTCCAGCTGGGCGCCGGGACTGGCCCGGCTGTCCATGTACCACGAAGTCCAGCACGGCCGGCTGTACCGGTCGTGATCACGAAAGGAACAAGCATGCAATCGAATCCCCTGCGCGTGGGTGTCGGCGGCCCGGTCGGATCGGGCAAGACGGCCCTGTGCGAACAGCTGTGCCGGGCCATGCGCGACCAGCATGACATGGCCGTCATCACCAACGACATCTACACCCGCGAAGACATGGAAATCCTGCTGCGCGCCGAGGCGCTGCCGCCGGAGCGCCTGATGGGCGTGGAGACCGGCGGCTGCCCGCATACCGCCATCCGCGAGGACGCCTCGATCAACCTGGAAGCCATCGCACGGCTGCAGGCCGACTTCCCGAACCTGGAATTGATCCTGGTGGAGTCGGGCGGCGACAACCTGGCGGCCACCTTCAGCCCCGAGCTGTCCGACCTGACCCTGTACGTGATCGATGTGGCGGGCGGCGAGAAGATCCCACGCAAGGGCGGGCCGGGCATCACCCGCTCGGACCTCCTCATCATCAACAAGACCGACCTGGCGCCGCACGTGGGCGCCAACCTCGACATCATGGCCGCGGACGCGCGCCGCCAGCGCGGCGAGCGGCCGTTCGTCTTCACCAACCTGCGCACCGGCGCCGGCGTGGCGGAGGTGATCGCCTTCATCCGCGAGCACGGTCTTCTCAACGTCCACCCACAGGAGCACGCCGCATGAACCTCCCCCCCCGCACCAAAACCCTGATCTCCCTGATGCTTTTGCTCGCCGCCGGCAGCGCGTCAGCCCATCCGGGCCATGGCGATACCGGCCTGGTCAACGGCCTGATGCATCCGCTGTTGGGCCTCGACCACTGGCTGGCGATGCTGGGCCTGGGCGTGTGGAGCCGTGTCGCCGGCATGCCGGCCAAGGCGTTCGGCGCCGTGGCAGTAAGCCTGTGCGTGGGCGCCTTTGCCCCGCTGGCGCTGCCAGCGGTGGAGCCCCTGCTGGCCACCAGCGTGCTGGCAGCCGGCTTGATGGGCGTGGCAGCGGCAAGCCTGCCCGCATGGCTGGGCCTGGGCATGGCCGCTGCCTTCGCGCTGGTGCACGGGCACGCGCATGGCCATGAAATGGCCGACGCGGCAGCGGCGGCGGGCGCCATCGGCATGAGCCTCGTGCTGATGGCGCTGGGATGGCTGGCCGGGCGCAGCGGCGCGGTGCGCAAGGCCGCGCCGGCGCTGCTCACGCTGGCCGGCACGGGCATGCTCGCCCTGGCGTGAGCGTCCGGCAGCGGGGGGATCAGGTCCGTTCGATCAGCAGCGCCACGCCCTGCCCCACCCCGACGCACATGGTGCACAGGGCGTAGCGGCCGCCGCGCAGTTCCAGTTCGTGCAGCGCCGTGGTCACCAGGCGCGCCCCGCTCATGCCCAGCGGGTGGCCCAGCGCGATCGCCCCGCCGTT
>JBKHWY010000577.1:0-3045 GCA_046566285.1 Gammaproteobacteria bacterium
CTGCGCAAGGCCGCCGGCGTGATCCCGCCGGAAAACCTGTGGGTCAATCCGGACTGTGGGCTGAAGACCCGGGGCTGGCAGGAAACCCGTGCGGCCCTGGCCAATATGGTGGAGGCGGCGCGCCGCCTGCGCAGCGCATTCGGGGAGACGGCCACGTCGTAGGGCTGCCGCCAAGTTGCCTCGCGGAACATAGGGCCCGAGTCTCCCCACACGACAAATTTCACAGTAGAATGCACAGGCCTGGGCTACCCGCGGCCGCCTGGTGGATACCCGCATCGACCAGGCCACCTGCCGCGACAAGCCGCTTCTCATGACTCCCTATGCTCAAAAGCCCGTCGACACTGCCTATTGAAATCAAGATCTCCACGGTGGTGGCGATCTCCACGATTCTGCATTCGGCGGACCCGCTGGCGATCGAGACTGCCTTGAAGCAGATGACGGGCGGGGTGGCGGACTTCTTCGAGGACGAATTCGCCGTCATCGACGTCGGCCCGATCGCCGCCCACACCACCCATATCGAGTGGGACAGGCTGGTGGCCCTGCTCAAGCGCTACCGCCTCAATGCGGTGGCCGTGCGCGGCGCCCCGCCCGCGCTGGCCGATGCGATCCGCGCGCATGGCCTGTCGATCGACGACGGCAGCGGCGGCGTCGACAAGCCGCGCCAGGAAGCCGCTACTCCTGCACCTGCTCCTGCTCCTGCACCTGCCGTGGCGCCTGCTCCGGCACGCGCACCTGCTCCCGCTCCCGCACCGGCCGCTGCCACCGCGCTGGTTGCACCAGGCACCATGATCATCGACCAGCCCGTCCGGGCAGGCCAGCGCGTGTACGCGCGCGGCTGCGACCTGATCGTCACGGCGGTCGTCAACAACGGCGCCGAGATCATCGCCGACGGCAGTATTCATGTGTACTCGTCCCTGCACGGGCGCGCGCTGGCGGGCGCTTCGGGCAACGCCGATGCGCGCATCTTCGCCCTGGCGCTGCAGCCCGAATTGGTCTCGATCGCCGGCGTGTACCGCACGTTCGACGAAGGCTTTCCACCTGCGCTGGCCAAGCAGCCGGCGCAAATTCGCCTGGTCGGCGACCGCATCGATATACTATCGCTCAGCCCGGCTTCCCGCGCCTAAACCTGATACGAAAAAAAGGACCTTCTGTGGCAAGAATTATCGTTGTTACGTCCGGCAAAGGTGGTGTCGGCAAGACCACCTCCAGCGCCAGCTTCTCGACCGGCCTGGCCTCGCGTGGCCACAAGACCGCGGTGCTCGACTTCGACGTCGGCCTGCGCAACCTCGACCTGATCATGGGTTGCGAGCGGCGCGTGGTGTATGACCTGATCAACGTGATCAATGGCGAAGCCAGCCTGAACCAGGCGCTGATCAAGGACAAGCACTGCGACAACCTGTTCATCCTGCCGGCCTCGCAGACGCGCGACAAGGACGCCTTGTCCGAAGACGGCGTGGAGCGCGTGCTCAATGAACTGATCAACATGGGCTTCGAGTACATCATCTGCGACTCGCCCGCAGGCATCGAGCACGGCGCGCTGATGGCGCTGACCTTTGCCGACGAAGCCATCATCGTGACCAATCCGGAAGTGTCGTCGGTGCGCGATTCGGACCGCATCCTCGGCATTATCCAGGCCAAGTCGCGCCGCGCCCAGACCGGCGCCGAGCCCGTCAAGGAGCACCTGCTGATCACCCGCTACTCGCCCAAGCGGGTCGAGATCGGTGAAATGCTGTCCTACCAGGATGTGCAGGAAATCCTGCGCATTCCGCTCATCGGCATCATTCCGGAATCGGAATCGGTGCTGCACGCCTCCAACCAGGGTAACCCGGCGATCCACTTCAAGGGCACCGACGTGGCGGAAGCGTACGAAGACGTGGTCTCGCGCTTCCTCGGCCAGGACGTGCCGCTGCGCTTTACCAGCTACGAAAAACCCGGCCTGCTGCAGCGACTGTTTGGAGCAAAGTGATATGGCCTTGCTTGACTTCCTGTTTGCTTCCAAGCCGAAGAGCGCCTCGGCTGCCAAGGAGCGCCTGCAGATCATCATCGCGCGCGAACGCACCAACCGCGCCGGACCGGATTTCCTGCCGGCCCTGCATCGCGAACTGATCGAGGTGATTTCCAAATACACCAAGGTCAACGCGGATGATATCAAGATCTCGCTGGACCGCCAGGGAAACCTGGAAGTGCTGGACGTCAACGTGGTCCTACCGGACGCCTGATTGACCGAATCCAACGCCCGCTTCCAGCGGGCGTTTTTGCATCCGCCTGCACAGGGCAGGTGTTGCCGGGGCCAGGTGCGGCGCGCGGCCGGGATTGTATCTTCGCCACAAAGTATTTCCGTACAGATTCAAAATTGATTGCCGTGCGGGATGATAGGGTGTACCGTTTACTCATAACAGGTGAGACATTGTTGTTGCAAAACGTAACTTTCTGGGCTTGCGGCAATGTCTTTTGTAAAAGTCTGTTATATTCAGAGTAACTGTCCATAGCTTGACTGTAGGAACGGTCCTACAGCTTGTCTCTGGGGCGAGCTTTAAATCATGAGAATTGCGGTTCTAGACAGTGATCACAACCAGGGCGTCCTGATTTGCCAGGTCCTTACAGCGGCCGGGCATTCCTGTCAATCGTTCAGCAATGCGAAGGAAATGCTGGCTCAGTTGCGTAAAGACAACACGGACATGTTGCTGATGGACTGGAACGGCACCGAGCTGTCCACCGCCGAAGTGGTGCGGCGCGCCAAGGAAAAGCTGGCCACCCAGGCGCCGGTCATGTTTCTTACGACCAGCACGGCCGAAGACGACATCGTGACCGGCATTACCGCCGGCGCCGACGACTACCTGATCAAGCCGCTGCGGCGGGGCGAACTGGTGGCACGCGTGCAGGCCCTGCTGCGGCGCGCCTACCCGGCCCAGCACGACGCCGAACAATTACAGTTCGGCCCCTACGTGTTTGAAACCCGCCCCGGGCGCCTCCTCATGGACGGCAACGTCATCGACGTGACCCACAAGGAGTTTTACCTGGCGCTGCTGTTTTTCCGTAACATCG
>JBKHWY010000578.1:0-3042 GCA_046566285.1 Gammaproteobacteria bacterium
ATGTGCTTTGCCCTGTTCGTGCCGCGCCCGCGCCATATCGTGATGGTCGGGCTGGGCGGCGGCTCGCTGGCCAAGTTCTGCCACCGCTGTTTACCCGCCGCCCGCATCACCGTGCTCGAGCTGCGTGCCGACGTGATCGCCCTGCGCGGCCAATTCGCCGTGCCGCCCGACGACGCGCGCCTGCAGGTGATCCTGGCCGACGCCACCGTCTGGCGGGCGCGCCACCCCGGCAGCGCCGACGTGCTGATCGTCGAGGGCTTTGACGCCACCGGCCTGCCCAGCGCGCTGGGCACGGCGCGCTTCTACGGCGACTGCCGGCGTGCGCTGGTCGATGGCGGGGTATTGGTGGCCAATATCTTCAGCTATGACCCGGCCTATCCCGGCATGCTGGCGCGCCTGATGCTGATGTTCGACCAGCGCGTCTGCTGGTTCAAGGGCGTGGCCGGCAACAACCGCATCCTGTTCGCGGTGAAGGCGCCGGCCGCGCTCCCGGCCGGACAGGCGCCGCCGCGCGCCCTGCGGGTGCAGCGCCGGGTGGCGCGCTTCCAGGGCGCCGGCGCGGGCATGCTGAATCGCCTGCTGGTGCGCGCCCTGGTGGGCTGGCTGCGGCACCGCCCGCGACACTCCCCACGCGCGCGCGAGTAGTTATTTGCGCGAATTATTTGTTGCCGCACCACAATTTAATTGCAAATCGTGGGTTTACTGTGACACACTTGGCGCTGCACCCGTCCGGCGCCGCGCGCCTCATCGCATCTTAGGAACCCGTCAATGTTGCGTCGCCGCTTACCGATGTCGTTAGCTGTCGCGGCGACCCTGACCTTGGCCGTGGGGTGCGCCGGCACGCTGCTGTTGTTTCTGGCGGTGAGCCGGCTCGAATACGAAAAGGTCAGCCTGAGCTTTCACCAGCGCGCCACCGTGCGCATAGCCGCCATTGCGCGCGGCCTGGACGAAGCCGTGGAAGTGCTGACCACCACCAACCAGCTGTTTTCCACCGTCCGCCCGGTCACGCGCGAGCAGTTCCGCAGCTTTACCGCCCCGCTGCTGGCGCGCTACCCCTTCATCAAGGCGTTCAACTTCCATCGCGCGATCACCCATGCCGAGCGCGCCGCCCTGGAGGCGCAGCTGCAGCAGGTGCGTCCCGGCACCGTGCTGCGCGAGCTGCGCGCCGGCGGCCGCCTGGAAAGCGCGCCCGTGCGCGAGCGCTACAGCGTGGTCGACTACCTGGAGCCGATGGCCGGCAACGAGCAAGCCTTCGGCCTGAATGTGGGCGCCAACCGGCTGGTGATGGATGCCGTCGAGCGGGCCGTCGTCACCGGCCGGGTGGCCGCCACCGGTTTGCTCAGCCTGGCCCAGGATGCGCGTCCGCAGGGCGGCTTCGAAGTCATCATCCCCGTGTACCGCCAGGGCCTGCCGCTGGCCACCGCCGCCCAGCGCCGCGCCGCGCTGGAGGGCGACACCGCCGCCATCCTGCGCGCCGGCGAACTGGTGCAAAAGATCCTCGACGGCGGTGCGCTCAGCAGCGAGCCATGGGTGGTGCTGAGCGTGTACGCGGCCGACCATCCCGCCCCCGCCCACCTGGTCTGGCAAAGCCCCAACGCCGCCAGCGCGCTGCCGCCCCGGCAGGATTCCAGCCTGGGGATGGTGGCGCGCTGGCTGTCGCTGGACTACGCCGAGCAGCGCGAGAAAAGCCTGCTGGTGGCCGGCCAGCCCTGGCACCTGGTGGTGTCCAGCGCCCCGCGCCCTTTCCTTAACGACCATCTGGGCTCGCTGTTTACCCTGGTGGGCGGGCTGCTGTTCACGGTCCTGATGACTGCCTTCGTGCAGGCCATGGTGCAGCGCTCGCGCCGCGTGCAGCTGCTGGTGGACGAACGCACCGCCGACCTGCAACTGTCGAACGACCTGCTGCGCGACGACATGGAGCGGCGCCAGCAGGCCGAGCACGCCCTGCAGCAGAGCGAACAGCGCTTCCGCCACCTGGTGTCGATGTCGTCGGACTGGTACTGGGAGCAGGATGAGGAGCTGCGCTTTACCAACATCACCGGCGGCCTGGCCGAAAAAGGCGGCCTGGCGCCGGAAAACCTGATCGGGCGCACCCGCTGGGACGCCGTGCCCGGCCTGGCCGAGAGCGAGCACGGACGCGCCCACATCGCCCAGCTGATGGCGCGCGAACCCTTCACCGACTTCGAATTCGCGCGCCAGGACCAGAACGGCGAGACGCGCTGGTACTGCATCAACGGCGAACCGGTGTTCGACGACGCCGGCGTGTTCAAGGGCTACCGTGGCACCGGCACCGACGTCACCGCGCGCAAGGTCAGCGAGCAGCGCATCCACCACGTGGCCCAGCACGACGTGCTGACCGGCCTGCCCAACCGCTCGCTGCTGCAGGACCGCCTGAGCCAGGCCGTGGCCTATTCCGAGCGCACCCTGCATCCGGTGTGGGTGATGCTGATCGACCTGGACCGCTTCAAGTTCGTCAACGACAGCATGGGCCACAAGGCCGGCGACGTGCTGCTGATGACGGTGGCCGCGCGCCTGCGCGGCGCCCTGCGCGAGACCGATACCGTGGCGCGCCTGTCGGGCGACGAGTTCGTGGTGATCCTCACCGAGCATGCCGACGAGCGCCTGTCGGCCGACATCGTGCAGCGCCTGATGGATTCGGTGGCGCAGCCCGTCATCCTCGGCAACAAGGAGTTTTTCGTCACCTGCAGCATCGGCGTGGCGGTCTACCCCACCGACGGCGCCCCGGCCGACACGCTGATCGAGCACGCCGACATTGCCATGTACCGCGCCAAGAAGCTGGGCCGCAACAACTTCCAGTTCTACACCCCGGCCATGAATGACGAGGCGATGGAGCGCGTGCGCATCGAAGGGGCCCTGCGCAACGCGCTCGAGCGCAACGAATTCGTGCTGCACTACCAGCCGCAGGTGGACCTGCGCAACGGCCGCGTGGTCGGCATGGAAGCGCTGATCCGCTGGCGCCATCCGGAACTGGGCATGGTGGCGCCGAACCGCTTCATTTCGGTGGCCGAGGAAACCGGCCTG
>JBKHWY010000579.1:0-3042 GCA_046566285.1 Gammaproteobacteria bacterium
GCAGGAGATGGCCGAACGCTTCCATGTGCCCGCGACCCAGCTGGAGCAGGCATGAGCGAACGCTGGATCGACCTGCGCAGCGACACCGTCAGCCTGCCCGACGAAGCCATGCGCGCCGCCATGGCGGCCGCGCCCGTGGGCGATGACGTGTATGGGGACGACCCGACCGTCAACCGCCTGCAGCACACGGCCGCCGAGATGTTCGGCTTCGAAGCGGGCCTGTTCGCCCCGTCGGGCACTCAGACCAACCTGATCGCGCTTTTGAACCACTGCCAGCGCGGCGACGAATACCTGGTGGGCCAGGAAGCCCACACCTACAAGTACGAAGGCGGCGGGGCCGCCGTGTTGGGCAGCATCCAGCCGCAGCCGATCGCCAACCAGCCGGACGGCAGCATCGCGCTGCATGACATCGCCGCCTACATCAAGCCGGACGACATGCACTTCGCGCGCACGCGGCTGCTGGCGCTGGAGAACACCATCGGCGGGCGCGTGCTCGGCCAGGACTATCTGCGCGCGGCGACCACGCTGGCCCGTGAGCGCGGGCTGGCCACCCACCTGGACGGAGCGCGCATCTGCACTGCCGCCGTCAAGCTGGGCATCAGCCTGCGCGACGCCGTGGCTGGTTTCGATAGCGTGTCGGTGTGCCTGTCCAAGGGACTGGGCGCGCCGGTCGGCTCGGTGCTGCTGGGATCGCGCGACTTCATCGAGCGCGGCAAGCGCTGGCGCAAGATGCTGGGCGGCGGCATGCGCCAGGCCGGCCTGCTGGCGGCCGCCGGCCTGTATGCGCTCGAGCACAATGTCGAGCGGCTGGGCGACGACCACGCCAACGCGGCGGCCTTGTCGCAGGGCCTGGCGCGCATCCCCCAACTGAAGGTGGCCACGCCGCAGACCAATATCTTCTACGTCGAGGTGCCACCTGCGGCAGTGGAGGGCCTGCGCGCCCATCTGGCCGGGCAGCGCATCCGCGCCACGGTGGGTGTGCATACCCGGCTGGTGACGCACCTGAACATCACGGCGGACGACATCGACACCGTTGTCGGGGCGTTTGCCGCATTTTTCGAGAACGGGCAAAGCGCCGCATGAGCGACAACACAATGCGTCTGGCCAAGCGCGTGGCCGAGATGGTGCCGTGCTCGCGCTCGCAGGCCGAACACGATATCGCGGGCGGCTGGATCAGCGTCGATGGCATGGGGGTGGAGGAGGCCGGCGCGCGTGTGGCGGACACCCAGGACGTGCGGCTCGACCCCAACGCCACGCTGGAGGAAGTCCCTCCGGTCACGCTCCTGCTGCACAAGCCGGCCGGCTACAGCGCCAGCGGCGACCCCAGCGCCGAGCCGGCCGAGCGCCTGCTGGGACCCGGCACCTTGGCGGCGGGTCAGCCGCGCTTCTTGAAAGTGCACCTCGCGCGCCTGACCCTGGCGGGCCACCTGGAGACCCGCGCCAGCGGCCTGGTGGTGTACACCCAGGACTTCCGCGTGGCGCGCAAGTTGATTGATGATGGCGCGCGCGTCGAACAGGAGTACATCGTCGAGGTCAAGGGCACGATCGCGGAAGGGGGACTGGCTCTGCTGAACCATGGCCTGACCTACAACGGCAAGCCGATCGAGCCGATGAAGGTCAGCTGGCAGAACGAGACGCGCCTGCGTTTCGCGCTCAAGGGCGTACGGCCTGGCCAGATCAACCACATGTGCCGCGCCGTCGGCCTCACAGTGGTGGCGATGAAGCGCATCCGCATCGGCCGCGTGCCGATGTCCAGCCTGCCGCAAGGGCAGTGGCGCTACCTGGGCGAGCACGAGCGCTTCTGAACGAAATGGCCGGGCCGGCGACGCGTGGGCGCAGCAGCGATTACAATGTCGGCCACTTTGACTCTTCAGGCTATCTCAAATGAAACTCCGTCACCTTTGCGCCATCGCCTTCGCCGCCGCCGCCGTCCCCGCCATGGCGGACGAACTGGGCTCGGTCCAGCGTCTCTCCCAAGCCGAATTCGCCAACCTCGCCAAGGACTTCACCGCCGCCGGCAGCTACAAGGCCGTCACCCCGGCCGAGCCGCTGGGCGTGGTGGGTTTTGACGTCGGCGTGGAAGTAGCCGGCACCAAGATGGAACACAGCGACGTGTGGAAGAAAGCGGGCGGCGACAGCTCGACCGTGTACATGCCGCGCCTGCATGTGCACAAGGGCTTGCCGTTTAACATCGACGTGGGCGCCAGTCTGACCGCCGTGCCGGGTTCGGACATCAAGCTCATCGGCGCCGAAATCAAGTACGCCATCATTGCCGGCAACACCGCCGTGCCTGCCGTGGCCGTGCGCGCCGCCGCCACCCGTCTGTCCGGCGTGGACCAGGTCGACTTCAACAGCCGCAGCCTGGAACTGGCCATCTCGAAGGGCTTCCTGAACCTGACCCCGTATGCGGGCGTGGGCCGCGTGTGGGGCAGCGTGACCCCGAACGTGGGCAACCTGCGCAAGGAATCGCCCAGCGCAAGTAAGGTATTCGCCGGCCTGAACATCAATATGGGTGTTGCCAACCTGGTGGCCGAAGTGGACCGTACCGGCGGCAACGACACCGCCAGCCTGAAGCTGGGCTTCCGTCTCTAAGCCGGTGCCGGTGCCGCCCATGCTCAAGCGCATCCACCACGCCGCCATCATCTGTTCGGATTACCCGCGCTCGAAGCGCTTTTATACCGAGGTGCTGGGGCTGGCCGTGGTGGCGGAGCACTACCGGGAGGCGCGCCGCTCCTACAAGCTCGACCTGGCCTTGCCCGACGGCGGGCAGATCGAGCTGTTCTCCTTCCCGGACGCGCCGCCACGGCCGTCCTATCCGGAAGCGCAGGGCCTGCGTCACCTGGCTTTTGCCGTCGACGACGTGCATGCCTGCAAGGCGCAGCTGGAAGCGCAGGGCGTGGCGGTCGAGCCGGTGCGTTTCGATGAGTACACCGGCAAGGCCTTCGTGTTCTTTGCCGACCCGGATGGCTTGCCGCTGGAGCTGTACGAGCACGCCTAAGCCAGCGACCTCAGGCCATCACAAGTGGCGCGTCTCGGCGGGCG
>JBKHWY010000580.1:0-3038 GCA_046566285.1 Gammaproteobacteria bacterium
ACAACCAGGGCTACTACCTGACCGCGAAAACCTGGCCGAGCGATGGCCCGGTTCCCGAGGCAGCGCGCAGGGGCGTGGCCGACCTTTCCTGGGCCGGCCTGGGCCAGGTCGTGGCGTACGACGCACAAGGGCTGATGAATTCCGACTTCTACCGCCGTTGGGATGCGCAGAACCTGGAAACGGGTCGCCTGGGTGATAGCTACACGATCAAGGAACGCGTCACCACCTTGTTTGCCAAGGCGGACTTCGAAACCCAGCTTGGCTCGATCAACACCTTCGGTAACGTGGGCCTGCAGTTCATTGGCACGCGCCAGGCATCCATTGGCTCCTTGAACGTGTCCGGTTCCGATTTTCTTGTGAAGAGCACGAAAGTCAGTGACGGCGCGAATTACAACAAGGTACTGCCGAGCCTGAATGCGAACTTTGAGCTCAGCGATACCCAGACGGTCCGGTTCGCGGCCAGCAAGGCAATCAGCCGTGCGCGCATTGACCAACTGCGCCCGGGCGGTAATGTGGGTTTTAGCAATAACGTGACCACCGTCGTCAATCCGGACCCTGCCAGCGGCCCATGGACGTCGACCACCGGCAATGCCAAGCTGCGCCCGAATGAGGTCAACCAGGCCGATCTGAGCTACGAGTACTATTTCGCCAAGGATGGTTATGTGAGCGTTGGCGCGTTCTACAAAGACATCGTCAATTGGTCACGTACCGGCCGCCAGATCGCCGATTTCACGCCGTACTACATTCCTGAGCTTCACAAGGGCGTGGACAGCAGCGGCAGGGTGTTCGCGCCGGCTACCCTCCAGGGCGTCAGGACCTTCTTCGAGGACGGCCTGACAGGCAGCGACAGGGGTTACGAAATCGCCACCACGGTGCCCCTGCGCTTGATCACCAGCTATCTCGATGGTTTCGGCATCGTGGCCAACGCTGCGTTTAACAAGGGAAGCTTCGACGACGGCTCCCGGATCCCGGGCCTGTCCAAGGAAGCCTACTCGCTGACCGCGTACTATGAAAAGTATGGCTTCAGCGCCCGCGTGGCTGCCACCAAGCGTTCGAGCTTCCTGTCGGAACGGCGCGGTGTCAGTAACTCGCTGACCCCGGCCAACCGCTTGCCGCTGACGCTGGTGGACGCCCAGGTGAGCTATGATTTCGCGGGATCGAGCATGAAGCAACTCCAGGGACTGCGCATTTCTTTCAATGCCCAGAACCTGACCAAGCAGGACGATTCCACCGTGGATACCGCCTCGGGTCAAATCACGCAGTATGATCGCTACGGCGCGCGCTACGAGCTGTCGCTCAAGTACTCGTTTTGATTGAACTGTAAGCGTTGAAGGCCCAGGCAGCTTCGGTTGCCTGGGCTTTTTTCATTAATTCGTGGAGAATGCCGGACACCCGGCCCTGAATTTATCTTGTTGGAGGTAGCGTATGCAAAAGCGGATCGAAAAGCTCGTCGTGGTCGGTGGTGGAACGGCAGGCTGGATGTCCGCGGCACTGGCCAAGCGTGTGCTGGGTGACCAGGTTGCGATTGAAGTGGTCGAATCCGAGACGATCGGCATTGTGGGCGTGGGCGAAGCCACGATTCCGCCGATTCATCATCTCAATGCCGTGCTGGGCATTTCCGAAAGCGACTTCCTGCGCGAAACCAAGGGCAGCATCAAGCTGGCGATCAGCTTCGAAGGGTGGCGGGTTCCCGGCGAATCGTATTTCCATACGTTCGGGGTCCCCGGTCGCAATCATGCCTTCTGCGACTTCCAGCACTTCTGGGCTCGCGGCCTGCGTCTGGGCCAGACGCGCAGCCTGTGGGAGTATGACCTCAATTATTTGGCCTGCAAGACGGGCCGCTTCGGGCGAGCGCGCACCCAGGATCCGTTCCTGGATGTGCCGTATGCCTACCACTTCGATGCGGGCTTGTATGGCCAGTATCTGCGCAAGATCTGCGAAGCCAATGGGGTGAAGCGCACCGAAGGCTTGATCGAGCAGGTCCTGCTCGCGCCCGAGTCGGGTCATGTACGCACGCTCAAGCTGCAGGACGGCCGCGAAGTGCATGGCGACCTGTTCGTCGATTGTTCCGGCATGCGCGGCCTGCTGATCCAGCAGACGCTCGAGGTGCCGTATGAAGACTGGTCGCACTGGCTGCCGTGCGACCGCGCACTCGCCGTGCCGTCGGAGCGCCTGCCCCAAACTCTACCTTATACCCGCTCGATCGCGCATGACGCGGGATGGCAATGGCAGATTCCGCTGCAGCACCGGATCGGCAATGGCCTGGTGTACAGCAGCCGGCATATCAGCGACGACGAGGCGGCCGCCACGCTGATGGCCAACCTGCCGGCCCCTGCCCTGGCCGAACCGAAACTGATTCGCTTTCGCACTGGCCGCACGCGCAACACCTGGGCGAAGAACGTCTGCGCCATCGGGCTTTCGGGGGGATTCCTCGAGCCGCTCGAGTCCACCAGCATTTACCTGATCCAGTCGGCCATCGTACGCCTGCTCAAGCTGTTTCCCCATGAAGGCATCACCCAGGCGCTGGTGGACGAATACAACGCGCAGTCGAAACTCGAATACGAGACCATCCGCGACTTCATCATCCTGCACTATCACGTGAACGAACGTCCCGACACCGGCTTCTGGAAGGACGTGCGCCACATGGCGGTGCCGGAACGGCTGCGCGACAAGATCGCGCTGTTCCGCGCTACCGGCAGCCTGTTCCAGGATCCCTACGATATTTTCAAGGATGCCTCCTGGCTGCAGGTCCTGGTCGGACAAGGTGTGATGCCTGCGGACTACCATCCGGTGGCGGAGGGATTTGCGCCCGACGATCTGGCCAGGACCCTGGCGGACATGGCGGCGGCAAAGCGCAAGGGCCTGGAAGGCTTCATGTCCCATGACGACTACCTGGCCGCCGTGATGAGGGCAGGATCATGATGGGCACGCGTACGCCGATCGACATCGTCATCGTCGGCGGCGGCACCGCGGGCTGGATGGCCGCCAACCTCATGGCCAGTCGCTGGGGTGACGGTCGCGCGCGCATCACGGTCATC
>JBKHWY010000581.1:0-3022 GCA_046566285.1 Gammaproteobacteria bacterium
CTACCCCATCGCCAAGGACTCGGAGTGGCAAAAAACCGCCGCCCTGGTACGCAATCTGAACGCGATGCGCGATAAAATCCGGGCGCTGGAGAAAACTGTTAAAACACTGACCCAAGAAAAATGACGAATACCGCCATGACGCCAACCGAAAACAAGACGCTCGACATCCTCGCCATCAAGAAGCTGCTGCCGCACCGCTACCCGCTGCTGCTGGTGGACCGCGTGCTGGACTGGGAGGCGGACAAGCGCATCACCGCGATCAAGAACGTCACCGTCAATGAAGAATTCTTCAACGGCCACTTCCCGCACAAGCCGGTGATGCCGGGCGTGCTGATGGTCGAAGCCCTGGCCCAGACCGCCGCCATCCTGTCGTTCATGAGCGCCGGCGTGAAGGTGGACGAGAACTCGGTGGTGTACTTTGTCGGCATCGACAACACCCGCTTCAAGCGCCCGGTCGGCCCTGGCGACCAGCTCAAGATGGACATCGAAGTGCTGCGCGTCTCGCGCGGCATCTTCAAGTACAAGGCGGTCGGCACGGTCGATGGCGCCGTGGCCGTGGAAGCGGAACTGATGTGCACCATCCGCTCGAGCGACGACCCGAGCAAACCAGCGGGGCAGTAATGACGACGATTCACCCCACCGCGATTGTCGACCCGAAGGCGCAGCTGCACGAGAGCGTCACGGTCGGGCCGTATTCGATGATTGGCCCGCACGTGGTCATCGGCGCCGGCACCACGGTCGGCCCGCACGTGGTCATCGAAGGCCACACGACCATCGGTGAGAACAACAAGTTCTTCCAGTTCTCCTCGATCGGCGCGGCGCCGCAGGACAAGAAGTGGGCGGGTGAACCGACGCGGCTTGAAATCGGCGACGGCAACACCATCCGCGAGTTCGTCACCATGAACACCGGCACCGTGCAGGACAAGGGCGTGACCCGCCTGGGTCACGACAACTGGATCTCCGCCTACGTGCACCTGGCGCACGACTGCCAGGTCGGCAGCCACACCATCTTCTCCAACAACGCCCAGCTGGCCGGGCACGTGGAAGTGGGCGACCACGCCATTTTGTCCGGCTACGCCGGCGTGCACCAGTTCTGCAAGATCGGCGCGCATGCCTTCATCGGCATGTACACCAGCCTGACCCAGGACGTGCCGCCATTCGTCACGGTGGCCGGCAACCCGGCCGCCGCGCGCGGCGTCAACCTCGAAGGCCTGAAGCGCCGCGGCTTCACCCGTCCACAGCTGGATGCGGTGCGCAACGCCTACAAGATCGTCTACCGCAACAACCTGACGCTGGAAGAAGCCCGTGCGCAGCTGACGCAGGAACAGCAAGCCTCCAGCGAGACGGCCGCCGAATACGCCGCCTGGCTGGCCTTCCTCGACGCGGCCACCCGTGGCATTGTCCGCTGACGCCGGCATTCGCGCCGACATCGCGATGGTGGCCGGAGAAGTCTCCGGCGATATGCTGGCCGCGCGCCTGATGGCCGGCCTGCGCCCGCATCTGCCGGGCGCACGCTTCCACGGCATCGGCGGGCCGCGCATGATCGAACAGGGCTTCCAGACCGAGTGGCCGATCGAAGCGCTGGCCGTGGGCCGCATGCTCGAGATCATCCCGCGCTACCGCGCCCTGAAACGCATCCAGACCACCTTGCGCGAACGCCTGCTGGCCGAGCGCCCGACCGTCTTCATCGGCGCCGACTACCCCGGCTTCAATCTCGGGCTGGAAGAGCAGTTGAAGGGCGGCGGGATTCCGACAGTGCACTTCGTCAGCCCGCAGATCTGGGCCTGGCGGGGCGGGCGCATCAAGAAAATCATCCGCTCGGTCTCGCACATGCTGGTGATCTTCCCGTTCGAGGAAGCCATCTACCGCAAGGCCGGCGTGCCTGTGACCTACATCGGCCACCCGCTTGCCGAAAGCATCCCCATGCAGCCGGACGTAGCCGCCGCGCGCCGCGCGCTCGGGATTGGCGAGGCCGAGCGGGTCGTCAGCATCATGCCGGGCAGCCGCATGAGCGAACTGAAGTACCTGGTCGAGCCATTTGTCGGCGCCGCCCGCGTGCTGGCCGCGCGCGACCCGGCCTTGCGCTTCGTGGTGCCGATGGCGGGGCCCCGCCAGCGCGCCAGTTTTGAGGCTATCGTCGCGCAAGCGGGGCTGACGGATGTGCCGCTGTTGCTGGTCGATGGCGCCTCGCACACGGCCATCGCGGCGGCTGACGCCGTGCTGGCCGCCTCGGGCACGGCGACCCTGGAAGTGGCGCTGTACAAGAAGCCGATGGTCATCTCGTATAAGGTGCAGCGGGCCTCATATGAGATCATGCGGCATATGGGTTACCTGCCGTGGATCGGCCTGCCGAACATCTTGTCGAACGAAGCGGTGGTGCCGGAACTGCTGCAGCACGACTGCACGCCGCAGAAACTGGCCGACGCCGTATGGGAACAGCTGTCCAATGAAAGCAACCGCGCGCGCCTGACGCAGCGCTTCACCGACCTGCACGCGAGCCTGCTGCGCAACAGCGCCGAGCTCAGTGCCGAGGCGGTACTGAATGTGATCGCCGCACGAGGCAAATCATGAGAAAAAAGAAGGTTAATTTTTATCCCGGCCTGAAGAAAAACGCGCTGCCGTTCACGCTGGACGACATCGTCTGCGGGGTGGACGAAGCGGGGCGCGGCCCCTTGGCCGGGCCGGTGGTGGCCGCCGCGGTGATCCTGCATCCCGACCGCCCGATCGACGGCCTGCGCGACTCCAAGAAGCTCACCGCCGAGCGCCGGGAGGAACTCGCGCCGCTGATCAAGCAGCACGCGCTGGCCTGGGCCATTGCCGAGTGCTCGCACGAGGAAATCGACAGCATCAACATCTTCCAGGCCACCATGCTGGCGATGCGGCGCGCGGTCGAGGCGCTTTCGACGGTGCCCACCATTGCCCTCATCGACGGCAACCGCAGCCCGAAGATGGAGATTCGCTGCCACCCGATCGTGGAAGGCGACGACAAGGTCCACGCGATTTCCGCCGCCTCGATCCTGGC
>JBKHWY010000582.1:0-2999 GCA_046566285.1 Gammaproteobacteria bacterium
ATGACGCCATCGGCCTGGAAACCGGCCTGATGACCACCGTGCACGCCTACACCAACGACCAGGTGCTGACCGACGTGATGCACGAAGACCTGCGCCGCGCCCGTTCGGCCACCCACAGCATGATCCCGACCAAGACCGGCGCCGCCGCCGCGGTGGGCCTGGTGCTGCCTGAGCTGAACGGCAAGCTGGACGGCTTCGCGATCCGCGTACCGACCATCAACGTCTCGATCGTCGACCTGTCCTTCATCGCCAAGCGCGACACCACCGTGGACGAAGTCAACGCGATCATGAAGGCCGCTGCCGAAGGTCCGCTGAAGGAAGTGCTGACCTACCAGAACGCACCGCTGGTGTCGGTCGACTTCAACCACAACCCGGCCTCGTCGAACTTCGATTCGACCCTGACCAAGGTGTCGGGCCGCCTGGTGAAGGTGTCGTCGTGGTACGACAACGAGTGGGGCTTCTCGAACCGCATGCTGGACACCACCGTGGCGCTGTTTAACGCGAAGTAATCCGTAGCGCTTCGAACGCAAAACGGCCCGTCTCGACAAGAGCGGGCCGTTTTTTATTGGACGATGCTTACTTTCGTACCAACCGCCAGACTAAAAACCGTCATCTTGGCGAAGGCCCAATGCTGCCCGGAATAATTTTTTTGGCTTCTTTACTCCGGGCCTACGGAGGCGGTACGCAAGGGTTTCATCAACCACCAGACTAAAAACCGTCATCCTGGCGAAGGAGAGTGTTGCGAAACCCAGGACGACGTGACGTCCGCATACACCTGCACACGTAAAACCGTCGTTCCGAGCATTGCTCGAAACGACTTCTGGCGAAGGCCAGAACCCAAAGCGCGCTCAGTCAGTGGCGCGGTTCCACTCTGAGCACGCGCGCTTTGGATCCTGGCCTTCGCCAGGATGACGTTGGTAAGCGTTACGAGTCTCTACAGGAGCGACTTCGGCACCGTCCTTCCACTCGCAAAGCGCATATTCGTGTCAAGAAAAATATTCCGGACACCAGTGGGCCTAGGCCAGGACCCATGGCGCGTTCCCTTCATCGCATCGTCCAATCTGAGTCAGCACGGTATGGGTGCTGGCCCTAGCCAGCACCAACGGCATATAAAAAAACGCCCGGCGCGCAGCCGGGCGTTGGGTGAAGCCTGGTTGGTATGGACGTTTAGAAGCGGTACTCCATGGTCAGGCGGAAGATGCGGCCCATCACGTCCTCGCGGTCCTGCGGAATCACGCCGCCGCCGCCTTCATCCACCGAGCGCAGATCCAGCGGCGGACGACGGTTGAACAGGTTGTGGATGTTGGCCGACAGCGTCAGGTTCTTGATCGGCACCCACGACAGGTTGTAGTCCGTGCGCACATAGGAGGCCACGCGGCAGGTAGACCAGCCGCGTTCCTCGCAGGCCTCGTCGGTGTAGATGTCGTCGTAGTATTCCTGTTTGAGCTTGGTGGGGCTGTTCCAGACGAAGCGCAGGCTGTTGGTCCAGGCCCCGGTCTGCAGCGCCGCCGTGAAATTGGCCTTGGTGCGCGACCAGCCGTATTCGCCCGCCAGGTTGTCGCCATAGCTGCCGCCGTTCAGGTTGGTGAAGTACTTGCGCAGCTCGATGAGATAGGTGGCGTTCAGGCCCAGGTCCAGGCGGCCGATGCCGGTCTGGAAGCGCGCCGCGCCCCCCACGTCGATACCCGAGGTCTTGGTCTTGGAGACGTTCTCGAACATGCCGCGCAAGCCGGCCAGCGGACCCTTGGTGACGCCGTACTGTGCCTGCAGGGCCGCGCGGTTGGTGCCTTCGATCGAGGTGAAGGTGGCGTCCTGTTCACGCGGCAGGCGGGTGATGGTGCCGGGCGGCTGGCTGTCCTCGGACGCCAGCAGTTCGTCGGTGGTCTTGGTCGCGATCTCGTCCTTGCGCTTGATGTTCCAGTAGTCGACGGACAGGTTGTAGCCGCGCGCCGGCTCCCACACGAAGCCGACGGTGCCGCTCTTCGAGGTTTCCGGCTTGAGGTCGGGATTGTTGACCACGGCATTGGGCACACCGCCGGCGCATTCCTCGCCCTGCACGGCATCGGCCTTGGCCGACAGCAGCGCCTTGCGCGGGTCGCTGGCGGGCAGGGCGTCGGACTGCGCTTGCAGGTCGCGCGCATACGCCTGGGCGGCCGGACAGCGCGCCGGGTCCTGGGTGCCGTTATCGAACGAGAACTTGCTCGACTGGGCGCTTTCCGTCAGGTTCGGTGCGCGAAAGCCCGATTCCAGCGTACCGCGCAGCAGCAGAGTCGGCGTGGCTTCCCAGCGCACCGCCAGCTTGGGCGAGAAGTGCGCGTTAAAGCCGGGGAACTTGTCGACGCGGGCCGCGCCGGTGACGTTCATGCTGGCGGTGACGGGCAGCTCGACCTCGGCAAACGCGGCGCCGGTATTGCGCGAGGCGTCGGCGCTGGCCGCGCCATTGCTGACGATGTCGCCGGCCAGCAGGTTGGCCGTCGGCGTGATCAGGAATTTCTCGTGGCGCAGGTCGCCGCCGAAGGCCCAGTTGATGGGCCGCCCGCCAATGGCGCCCAGCTGGCCGCTGATCTTGGCATCGATGAATTGCTGGGTAATCTTGCCGTCATAGCCGTTTTCCGGGAACAGGGCGTTGATCACTTCCGGCGAATTGAGCTGCCCCAGGCGGTAGCCGCGGTTGAAGAATTGCGGATCGAGCAGGTTGCCGTTCTCGTCGTAGCCCGGCGTGCCGATCACCTGGGTGAAGCCGGCCACGCTGAAAAAGCCGCCACGGCTGCGGTCCTTGGTGCGGCTGCCCATCACGCCCAGCGCGGTTTCCCAGTCCCAGTTATTGTACGAGCCGCGCAGGCCGGCCAGGGCGCGGTACTGCGAGCTGTCCGAGACGCGGTAGCCGGGGTCGTCCAGGAAGCGGTAGCGCAGGTTCAGGTCTTCGCCCGAGGTGTTGAGCGGGTGGCCGGCGGGCAGGGGGCCATGGTCGAAGGTGCGCGCCCCGCCGGTGGCCGGGT
>JBKHWY010000583.1:0-257 GCA_046566285.1 Gammaproteobacteria bacterium
AGCAATTCAAAGGAGGAGGCGGACGGTGCGGCCGGCTCGGCCGGCTGGGCATGGCCGTGCGCGCAGCAATCCGCCCCTGGCATGACCCAGAGTGTGCAATGCGGATGCGATGGATTGCTGCACTTTTTCATATCGAAAGCTTACGCGTTTTCCGGGATGCGCGGCATACGGATGGGGTTTCCATGCAACATTATTTTCCCGAAATAAACAACTTGCTGCGATTTACTGACCCGGCAAGGCCGTTTCGTCGGCTGCGC
>JBKHWY010000583.1:267-2998 GCA_046566285.1 Gammaproteobacteria bacterium
TGCGCCCGCGCGCCGCGCCGACAGCACGATGGCCGTCAGGTTGTCCGGATGCACGCGCGAGGGCGGGGTGCGCTCCATCGCTTCGAACAGGGCCGCCAGTTTTTCCCCCGCGCTGCCGTGCGCCTTGAACAGCGCCGGCCAGCGCTCTACCCACGCGAGCGGATCGTCGCAGGACCAGAACCCGTCCGTGGCCAGCAGGTAATCGGCGTCCGGCCGCAGGGCCAGCGCACGGCGGTCCGGCAGGTGCCACAGGAAGCCGGGCAGGTTAGCGGGCGTGAGCGGATACAGCGGGTCGGCCAGCATCAACGGGTCCTGAAAGGCGTTGCCGAGGATGAAGGCCTGGGCGATCTGGGGGCGGTGCTCGCCATGCACGTGCTGCCACCATTCGCGCTCGCCCAGCAGGCCTTCCATGGCCAGCGCGGTGGTGGGAACGTGATCGACCGTCAGGGGTGTTACCTTGTCATCGGCAATTTCGTACAGGCGCGAATCACCCACGTGGTACAGCAGGGGCGCGCCATCGGCAGGCAATTCCAGGAGCGTCAGCGTGGTGCCGGGGCGGCGCTCGGCCGGCACCGCGCCGGCGAAGTCGCGCTGCAGCTGGGCATGCAGGGCGTCGAGATGCTGGCACAGTGCGTCCAACCGCGAGCAGGCCGGCAGGCCGATCAGGCCCAGGACGGCCGCCTCGGCCGCTTCGCGTCCATGGCCGTGGCCGCCCATGCCGTCCAGTACGGCCAGGCGGGCATGGCCAGCGGGCCAGTCCAGCAGCTCGATGGTGGAGAATTGCTCGTCGCGCAGGAAGGTGGCGCGCCCGGCATGGTCGATCAGCAAGAAGTTGTCCTGATTTTCGGACCGCGCACCCGGCCCGAAGCCGACCACGGAATAGGCGGCAACGTCGAGATGGGGGCCGAACTCAGGTGGATCTTGTTGAAATGGCATGCTCGAAATGGGCAAAGCGGCGATTCTGCCACTTTAACGCAATGAGTGCCGACACAAAGCGTCAATCAGATGGGGTTTTCTCTATTTCCGTAAGCCAACATGACGGCATTGCCCATCACGCAAGCACCGGCCAGGCCCAAGGTGGCGGACACCCCGATCCGGTCGGCGACCCAACCCCAGGCCAGGCTGCCGAGGGTGTAGCCGGCCGCCATCACGAACAGGTAGATCGAGAGCGTCCGTGCGCGGATGTGCGGCGGGAAGGACAGTTGCGCCGCCGCGTTCATGGTGGAGACGGTGGCCGACCACGCCATGCCGCCGGCCACGATCAGGGGCACCAGCAGCGCCAAGGTGTGCAGCATGGGCATCAGGATCAGCATGGCGCCGTACACCAGCAAGGCACAGGCCAGCAGCGCGGTCTTGCCGATGCGCGCGCGCAGGGTCGGCAGCACGCAGGCGCCCAGCACGGCGCCCCCGCCCAAGCTCCCCATCAGGAGGCCGAACACGCCCGAATCCATGCGCAGCACGTCCCGCACGAACACGGGCAGGAGCGAGGCGAAGGCGATGGTGGCGAAAAACACCGTGCAGACATTGGCGAGGATGCGCCGGTAGCGCGGGCAGCCCAGCGCCGTGCGCATGCCGCACGCCAGGCTGGCCCGGAAGGCCAGCGGCGCCGCGCCCGCCGGGCCCCCTTCGCGCCACCAGGCCCAGTACACGGAGAGCAGTCCCGCGAACGACACGGCATTGACGAGGAAGAGCGCGCCCGGGCCGACCCACTTGAACAGCAGACCGCCCAGCGCGGGGCCGACGATGGCCGCCACGTTGTAGCTGAGGTTATTCAGGGTGGCCGCGGATTCGACGTCGGAGGGCTCCATCAGCGCGCACATCGAGGCTTGCCAGGCAGGCCACATGAAGGCGGCGCCGCTGCCCATGCAAAACGTCAGCGCGAGCAGGGCGGTGGGCGCCGCGTGCCCAGTGAGCACCAGTAGCGCCATGCAGGCCGCGCAGGCGGCCATGAAGAGGTTACAGAAGAACAGGAAGCGCGGACGGTCCACCGCATCGGCCAGCACCCCGGCCGGCAGCGCGAACAGGAAGATCGGCAGGTAGCTGGCCGTTTGCACCAGGGAGGCCGCCGCGCTCGACGTGGACAGGCTGGCAATCAGCCAGGCCGACGCGAACGTCTGCGTCCAGGTCCCGAGGTTGGAGACCAGGTTGGCGATCCACAGGTGGCGGTAGCGTGCGTGGCGCAGCGGCGCGGTGAGCGCGACCCGGGGGCGCGCGCTGGACGCGCGCAGGGTCGGCGGCAGCGACAGACTGTCTTTAGGCATGGTCAGCCTAGTCTACGGGCCGCCTCTTCGCCAGGTCAATCAAAGGCCGGCCCTGTATGTGCCCGACACAACAGTTGCGCACCAGCCGCTCCAGCCCTGCCGCCAGTCGATAGCAAATCCACAGCATGGGCAGGTAGACGACAAAGGTCCAAGTCTGCGACGGGCCGGCCAGTGCGCGGTACGCGGCCTGCAGGGCCAGCACCACGAACATGTGCGAGAGGTACAGTTCGTAGCTGAGCGCGCCCATGCGCGCCAGCCAGCCCAGGCTCCGGCGCGGGGCCGGCGGGTGCGCCCGGAACGCCAGCAGCAGGAGGCACGCGCCGCCGCACAGCACATACAGGCCGCCGCCGAACAGGTGGCGATGTACCAGGTCGCCCCAGCCCAGCACCAGCACGATGCATACGGCGCCACCCAGCGCGACGGTACGGGCGGCATGCCGCGCGGGTGTCCAGCGGCGCGACAGCAGCGCC
>JBKHWY010000584.1:0-2997 GCA_046566285.1 Gammaproteobacteria bacterium
CGTTACACGACCGAACCGAGCTTGAAGATTGGCAGGTACATGGCGACCACCAGGCCGCCGATCAGCACGCCCAGGATCACCATGATCATCGGCTCCATCAGCGAGGACAGCGCCGCCACGGCTTCGTCGACTTCATCTTCGAAGAAGCCGGCGACTTTCCCCAGCATGGAGTCGAGCGCACCGGATTCCTCGCCGATGGCGACCATCTGCGTGACCATCGGCGGGAACACGTTCGCGTTCTGCATGGCCACGGTCAGGCTGGTACCAGTGGAGACTTCGTGCTGAATCTTGCGGGTCGCTTCCAGGTAGATGGCATTGCCGGCCGCGCCGCCCACCGAATCGAGCGCTTCGACCAGCGGTACGCCGGCGGCAAACATGGTCGACAAGGTACGGGTCCAGCGCGCGATGGTGGCCTTGCGCACCACCGGCCCGAAGATCGGGGCTTTCAGCAGGGCCTGGTCCATGAAGCGCTGCATCTTGGCCGAGCGGCGCCAGCTCTGGAAGAAGAAGTACACGGTGGCGAACAGCGAGCCGAAGATCATGTACCAGTAGTTGACGAAGAAGTCCGACAGCTCCATCACGAACACGGTCGGAGCGGGCAGGTTGGCGCCAAAGCTTTCGAACACCGACTTGAAGGCCGGGACCACCCAGATCATGATCACGGCGGTGACGATGAATGCGATCGCCAGGATCGACACCGGGTACATCAGGGCCGACTTGATCTTCTTCTTGATGGCCAGCGTCTTTTCCTTGTACGTGGCCAGCCGGGTCAGCAGGTCTTCCAGGATACCGGCCTGCTCGCCCGCGCCCACCAGGTTGCAGAACAGCGCGTCGAAGTACAGCGGATACTTGCGGAAGGCGTTATTCAGGCTGGTCCCGGTCTCGATGTCCGAGCGCAGGTCCAGGATCAGCTTGGCCATGGACGGGTTGGAGTGGCCCTTGCCGACGATGTCGAACGATTGCAGCAGCGGCACGCCGGCCTTCATCATGGTGGCCAGCTGGCGCGTGAACAGGGCCACGTCCTTGTCGGTGATCTTCTTGCCGCTGCGGTAGGCCTTCTTCTTGACCTTGGTGACCATCACGCCCTGGCGGCGCAGGGTCACGTTGACGACCGCTTCGCCGCCCGCGCGCAGCTCGCCGCGCACGGTCTTGCCGGACTTGTCCTTGCCTTCCCAGGCGTATACCGATTCCTTGACGGCGGCGCTTTTCGATGGTGCAGTTGCCATGATGTTCCTATTCGTTGGTGCAGCCGAGCACTTCTTCCAGGCTGGTCAGGCCCTGCCTGACTTTCATGAGGCCCGAGCGGCGCAGGGAGTTCACGCCCTCCCGTTCCGACTGTTCGGCGATTTGCATCGAATTGCCGTTGGCCAGGATGAGTTTTTCAATGGCCGGCGTAATCGGCATGATCTGGTAGATACCGACCCGGCCCTTGTAGCCGCTGCCCAGGCAGCGCTCGCAGCCGACAGGACCGTAGGGTTTCCAGCTGCCGTCCAGTTCACCTTCCTTGAAGCCGGCCGCCAGCAGGATCTCGCGGCTGGTCTCGAGCGGCTTCTTGCACGTGCACAGGCGCCGCGCCAGGCGCTGCGCGGTGATCATGATGACGGAGGAAGCGATGTTGAACGGGGCCACGCCCATGTTCATCAAGCGCGTCAGCGTCGAGGGCGCATCGTTGGTGTGCAGGGTCGAGAACACCATGTGGCCGGTCTGCGCGGCCTTGATGGCGATGTCGGCGGTTTCCAGGTCGCGGATCTCGCCGACCATGATGATGTCCGGGTCCTGGCGCAGGAAGGACTTGAGCGCCACCGGGAAGGTCAGCCCGGCCCGGTCGTTCACGTTCACCTGGTTCACGCCGGGCAGGTTGATCTCGGCCGGGTCTTCCGCCGTCGAGATGTTAATGCCCGGCTTGTTGATCACGTTCAGGCAGGTGTACAGCGACACCGTCTTGCCCGAACCGGTGGGGCCGGTCACCAGCACCATGCCGTAGGGGCGCTGGATGGCGTCCAGCAGCAGGGCTTTCTGCTCGGGCTCGTAGCCGAGCGCGTCGATGCCCATCTGGGCTTGCGTCGCGTCCAGGATACGCATCACGGTCTTTTCACCGAACAGGGTCGGCAGGGTCGAGACACGGAAGTCGATGGTCTTGGTGGGCGAGACGATCAGGCGCATGCGGCCGTCCTGCGGCACGCGCTTTTCCGAGATGTCCAGCTTGGCCAGCACCTTGATGCGCGAGACCAGCTTGTCGCGGATGCTGATCGGCGGCTGGGCGTGCTCGCGCAGCACGCCGTCCACGCGCATCCGGATACGGTAGAACTTCTCGAACGGCTCGAAGTGGATGTCGGACGCGCCCAGGTTGACGGCATCCATCAGGATCTTGTTGAGGAACTTGACGATCGGTGCGTCTTCGATGTCCTGGCCGGCCTGCTGCTCGGCCGCCGATTGCGTTTCTTCTTCCTCGGCGAACTGGATGTCCTCGACATCGCCGACCAGTTCATTGATATTGTCCTCGGCGCTCTTGCCCAGCCCGCCCAGGAGGGCCAGCAGGGCGTCGTGGGCGACGACCACGGGTTCCACCGACGACTCGCTCTGGAACTTGATCTGGTCCAGGGCCTGGGTATTGGTGGGGTCGGAGATCGCAACCGAGAGTTTGTTGCCGCGCTTGGCCAGCGCGATCACGCGCTGCGCCTGCATCAGCTTGCCGTCGATGGCGTTCTGCGGCAGGTGCTCCAGGTTGAAGCTGCGCAGGTCCATCATCGGATAGCCGAAGGTCTCCGCGCAGAAATGGGCCAGGCTGGCCGCATCGATGGTGCCGCTGGCCAGCAGGGTGTCGATGAACAGCGCCTTGTCGACGATGGATTTCTTCAGCAGGGCTTCCACCTGGGGCACGGTCAGGCGCCCGCCTTGCACCAGCGCGCGGGCAAGGCCCGGCATGGCGGTGGCTGGTGCGGCGGTAGGGAGGACTGCTGCCATAGTAATAAGGGTGTTTGTCTAGTGGAAACGCTT
>JBKHWY010000585.1:0-2960 GCA_046566285.1 Gammaproteobacteria bacterium
TTGAGACGATGCATCATCCAGACCCGAACCACGCAGGCCAGGACGGCCAGGACATCCGCAACCGGCTGCTGTTGGCGCGCTTGCCGGCCATGCCGCAGATTCTCATCCGGCTGATCGAGCACCTGCAGGCCGACGACCTGGGCATGGCCGAATTGGCCGCGCTGGTGGCGCAGGACGCCGCCATGGCCGGCAAGATCCTGCGCGTGGCGAGCAGCTCCGCGTACACCCGCAACCACGTGCGCCTGGCCGGCCACGCGGGCCTGGAGCAGGCCCTGGTGACGCTGGGCACGGACACCATCAAGACCCTGGTCATCAGCGAGTCGGTGTTCCAGACCTTTAACAGCTTCCCGCATTCCGGGAGCCTCGACCTGCGCCGCTTCTGGAAGCAGTCGCTGTCGGCCGCCGTGATCGCGCGCGAGCTGGCGCGCCGCATGCAGTATGCGCAGGTGGAGGAAGCCTACCTCGCCGGGCTGCTGCACAACGTCGGCCGGCTGGCGCTGCTGGCCGCCGCGCCGCGCGAATATGCCTTCAATTTCAGCGTGGCCGATGACGAGGATCTGTGCGCGGTCGAGCAGCGCACCCTGCAGATCACCCACGCGGAAGCCGGCGCCTGGCTGATCGAACGCTGGCAGTTCGATTCATTTCTCTCCGACGCGGTGCTGTACCACCACGAGGCCAGCAGCCGCCTCGAGGCCGCCCATCCATTGATCCGCATCGTGCGCGTGGCCCACCTGCTGTCCGCCCATGGCGTGGACGCGCCGGGCGCGCCGGTGCTGGGCGAAGCGGTGGCGCTGTGCGCGCTCAACGCGGCCGATATCGGCGCCATCGCCGGCGCGGCCGCGCGCCAGGTCGAGCAGGCCGCCGCCCACCTGGGCATCGACCTGGCCGGCGCCGACGACGCGCCGCCGCCGAGCGCCAGTGCGGCGCCTGCGGCCGACCGGGTGCAGCAACGCCTGCAGGAAGAGGTGCGCAATATGGTGCTGGTGTCGGAAGCCGGGCAAAGCTTCGCGCGCCAGCACGGCGAAGCGGGCCTCCTGGACGCCGTCACGCGCTCGGCGCGCATCCTGTTCGATTTGAACCACGCGGTGGTGCTGCTGGAAAATCCCACCGGCCAGGCCCTGGTCGGCGTGCCCAGCGCGCAGTTCCAGCGCGTCGCCGAACTGGCCATCCCCTTGTCGCGCGGGGGCGCCATTGCCGCCTGCGCCGCGCAGCGCACGCTGACCGTGGTGGAACGCGATGCGCCGCACACCGCGCTGGCCGAAGAACAGCTGCTGCGCATCCTCGGCTGCGACGCGCTGGTGTGCGTGCCGCTGGTGGCGGGTGCGCGCTGCCTTGGCGTGCTGGTGGGCGGCGTGGCGGCCTGGCAGCTGCCCCATTGCCGCAAGCGCGCGCGCTTCATGCAGGCGTTCGGGGCCCAGGCCGCGCAGGCGCTGGAGGCAGCCCTGTCCGAACGGGGCCACGCGCGCCGCCAGCTGGCCCACGTGGCCGAGGAATACCGCCAGGCTTCGCGCCGCGTGGCCCACGAGGTCAACAACCCGCTCTCGATCATCAAGAACTACCTGTCGGTGTTGGACGACAAGCTGGCCCGCCGCGAGCCCGTGGTGGGCGAACTGTCGGTGCTGAACGAGGAAATCGACCGGGTCGGGCAGCTGATCGGCGGCCTGGTCGACCTGCAGCCGGCCGGCCAGGCGCGCGCCACCGATGTGAACCAGGTGATCGGCGAGGTCCAGCGCCTGTTTCGCGCATCGAATTTCGTGCCGGCCGGGGTGGCCATCGAAGCGCGCCCCCACCTTGAGCAGCACCTGATCGCCGGCGACGCCGACATCCTCAAGCAGATCCTCGTGAACCTGGCCAAGAACGCCGTCGAGGCGCTGGCGGAACAGGCCGGCGGACGGATCGAACTGGCCAACCGCGGCCACGTCAACCGCGAGCGCCGTATGTACGTTGAGCTGGCGGTCTGCGACAATGGACCCGGGCTGGCGCCCGACGTGCTGGGAAACCTGTTCGCGCCGGTGCGCAGCGCCAAGCCGGGCGAACACCGGGGGCTGGGCCTGTCGATCGTGCACAGCCTGGTGAACAAGCTCGATGGACTGGTCAGTTGCCGCAGCAGCGCGCAGGGCACCACGTTTGAAATCCTGCTGCCGGCCCACGGCCCGGTGGAAGGCGGCGGCGCGCCCCGGGCGCTGTCGGATAACGCATGAAGGACATGGACAACAAGCCTAACTTACTGCTGGTGGACGATGAAGCGCGCCTGCTCGCGTCGCTGCGCGCGCTGCTGGGCGAGCGCGACTACCATCTGGCCACCGCCGCTTCCGGCGCCGAGGCGCTCGAGCAGCTGGCCAAGGCGCGCTTCGACCTGGTGCTGCTCGATTTGCGCCTGCCCGACATGAGCGGCCACCAGATCATGGACTTCATCAACGAGCGCGCCATCGATGCCGATGTCATCGTGATGAGCGGGGAAGTGGGCATCGAGGCAGCCATCGGCGCGCTGCGGCGCGGCGCCTACGATTACCTGCGCAAGCCCTACAGCCGCGAGGAGCTGCTCAAGACCGTGACCAATGCCCTGCAGCGGCGCGCGCTCGAGCAGACCAACCGCCGCATCGCCTCGCAGCTGGAGAACTCGGAAAAGCTGTACCGCTACCTGGTCGACAGTTCGCCCGACATCATCTACACCCTCAACCACGCAGGCAACTTCACCTTCGTGAACGACCGCGCCTACCAGCTGCTGGGGTTTTCGCGCGAGGAGCTGATCGGGCGCCACTACTCGATCCTGGTGCACGACGAAGACCAGGAGCGCGCCCGCTACGTGTTCAACGAACGCAGGGTGGACGAACGGGCCTCGCGCAACGTCGAACTGCGCCTGAAGTGCCACAGCGGCAGCGGCGCCGACCGCACCTTCAACAACACCCTGATGACGATCTCGCTGAACTCCATGGGCCTGCACGTGCCGGACCAGGACG
>JBKHWY010000586.1:0-2945 GCA_046566285.1 Gammaproteobacteria bacterium
GTGCGCGCGCCGGTCCAGCGCCAGCAGTTCGCGCTGGCCCAGCTGCGCGCACGCTGGGCGCGCCACCGGCCCGATACCCGTGCGCAGCGCCAGGACATCGCTTCATCGATGCGGCGCATGGCGATCAGCTTGTCCAACCAGCTGGGGCAGAAGCGCGAAGCATTGGCGGCGCTCAGCGCCCAGCTGGAAATGCTCAATCCGCAGCGCACGCTGGAACGGGGCTACGCCATCGTCAGCGATGCACGTGGTCACGTGCTGCGCTCGCCCGACGAGATCCTTCTAAAGGAGCCGCTCACGGTGCGGCTGGTCGAGGGCAGTGCCCAGGTGGGCGTGGCGAGCGTGCAGCGCGCCCTCGAATAGCCCGCTGCGCCAGCCGCTGGCGGCAATGAACAACCATGCAACGAAATGCGGATGGAATTACAATAGGCGTCGTTTTTGGCTTCATCCGACGATTTTTCAGTCACCAAACAAGTTTCAGCAATTAACAAGGACAACACATGGAACATACACTGCCGCCACTGCCGTACTCGCTGGACGCACTCGCACCGCACATCTCGAAAGAGACGCTGGAGTACCACTACGGCAAGCACCACCAGACCTATGTCACCAACCTGAACAACCTGATCAAGGGCACCGAGTTCGAAAACCTGTCGCTGGAAGAAATCGTCAAGAAATCGTCGGGCGGCGTGTTCAACAATTCGGCCCAGGTGTGGAACCACACCTTCTACTGGAACTGCCTGTCGCCCAACGGCGGCGGCCAGCCGACCGGCCCGGTGGCGGACGCCATCAACGCCAAGTGGGGCTCGTTCGACAAGTTCAAGGAAGAATTCACCAAGTCCTGCCTGGGTAACTTCGGTTCCGGCTGGACCTGGCTGGCCAAGAAGGCCGACGGCAGCGTCGACATCGTCAACACCTCCAACGCCCAGACCCCGCTGGCCAGCGCCGACAAGGCTCTCCTGACCTGCGACGTATGGGAACACGCGTACTACATCGACTACCGCAACGCCCGCGCCAAGTACGTGGAATCGTTCTGGAACCTGGTGAACTGGGACTTCGTGAACCAGCAGTTCGCATAAAGAGCAGGCGCTCCCGCCTTCGTCCCCGCCCAGGTCAGCCGCCTGCGCGGGGACGACTTATTTGGGCGGGCGCTTTTGTCATGGCTTGTCCTCAATCTGTATCTGGTCTGTAATCAACTGTCGGAGAAATGCATGGTTCGAGTCCTGCTGGTGGAAGACGATGCGCGCCTGGCGCAGCTGGTCACCGAATACCTGAGCGCCTACGAATTCACGGTCGAGCTGGTCACGCGTGGCGACGAGGCCCTGGCCGCGTTCAAACGCACCGCGCCTGACATCGTCGTGCTCGACCTGATGCTGCCGGGCCTGGACGGCGTGGTGGTGTGCCGCCAGATCCGCGAAGTGGCCGAGGTGCCGATCCTGATCCTGACCGCGCGCGAGGACTCCTACGATGAAGTGTCGGTGCTGGAACAGGGCGCGGACGATTTCGTCAACAAGCCGGTGCAGCCGCGCGTGCTGCTGGCCCGCCTGCGCGCACTGATGCGCCGCGCGGGAACGAAGCCGGCGGCCGTCGCCCCCGAGGCCGGCCTCTTGCGTTTCGGCGAGCTGACAATTGCCACCAGCGACCGCAGCGTCACCTGGCGCGGCCAGCCCTGCGTGCTCAGCAATACCGAGTACAAGCTGCTGCTGGTGCTGGCCGAGTCAAGCGGCAAGGTGCTGTCGCGCGACGCGATCCTGAAGAAAATGCGCGGCATCGAATTCGATGGCCTGGACCGCAGCATCGACAACTGCATCTCCAAGCTGCGCCGCAAGTTCGACGACACCGAGTCCGAGAAAATCAAGACGGTGTGGGGCGAAGGCTACCTGTTTTCCCCATCCGCATGGGGATGAGCCACCACTGTGGCGTGAAGTTTCGTTGACTCAATATTTCCTGACATAAATTAAAGCGTTGCCCTGCGGCTTTCCGATGATGGGATCTCACCCGTTCACACATCGAGGGCCCATCATGACGCTGAACCTGAACCAAACGCTGTCCTGGACGCGCGCGCTGGGCGTGCGTTCCGCCGAGACCGACGCCGAACTGGCGATGCTGCACGACCTGCAGGCCAATATTTTGAAAGGCCACGGGCGCCACTACACGGTGCACCTGGTGCTGGCCTTCGATCCGCAGCAGATCCTCGAAGCGCGCCACTTCCTGTGCGAACTGGGCTGCGAAACCACCAGCGCCCTCACCCAGCTGAACGGCGCGGAACTGTACAAGGCCACCGGGGTGAGCATGACGGCCTACGTGGGCGTGCTGCTGAGCGCAGCCGGCTACGACGCCCTGAACCTCAACGACTACATGCCCGAGAACGCGGCCTTTCGCGCCGGGATGCAGAAGCGCGCCCTGTCCGACCCGCCGCCGCACACCTGGGACCGCCACCTGGCGCGCGACGTGCACGGCTTGATCATCGTCGGGGTGGATACGCCGGAAGAGCAGGCCGCCTGGCTGCAAGCCTACCAGAGCCGCATCGCCGCCACCGGGGGTGCGGTGCGCCTGCTGGGCCATGAGCTGGGCCAGGCGCTGTTCAACGAAGACGGCAACGGCATCGAGCACTTCGGCTATGTGGACGGCCGCAGCCAGCCGCTGGCGCTGCAGGAAGACATCGAGCGCGAGCGCGCCCAGGGCGGCACCAGCCAGTTCGATCCGGCCATTCCCCTGTCCCAGCTGCTGGTGCGCTGCCCGGGCGGCACGCGCGACGCCAGCCATGGCAGCTACTTCGTATTCCGCAAGCTCGAACAGAACGTGCGCGGCTTCAAGCGGCGTGAGGAGCACCTGGCCGAACTGATGGACAACGCCGGCGAGCGCGCCGGGGCCTCGGTGGTGGGCCGCTTCGAGAACGGCACGCCCGTTACCCTGCACGACGACGCGGTGCCGGCGGCGCAGGAAGG
>JBKHWY010000587.1:0-2942 GCA_046566285.1 Gammaproteobacteria bacterium
AATGATTTTCCAGCGGGGTGCCGGACAGGCATAGGCGGTGGCGCGACTTCAGCAGTCCGGCGCTCTGGGCCGCCTTCGAGCGGGTGTTCTTGATGTAGTGCGATTCGTCCAGGATCACCAGGTGGTATTCGTGCTCGCGCAGCTTTTCCTCGTCGCGCGGCAGCAGTGCGTAGGTGGTCAGCACCAGATCGGCCTCGTCGATCTTGTCGAACAGGTCCAGGCGTTCCTTGCCTTGCAACAGCAGCACGCGCAGGTCCGGCGCGAAGCGCTTGGCTTCCTCCTGCCAGTTGGCCATCAGGCTGGTGGGGGCGATCACCAGCGCCGGACGGGTCAGGCGGCCGGCTTCCTTCTCGGTCAGGATGTGGGCAATGGTTTGCACGGTCTTGCCCAGGCCCATGTCGTCGGCCAGGATCCCCGCCAAGTCGTACTCACGCAGAAATTGCATCCACGCCAGGCCATCGGCCTGGTAGTCGCGCAGGGCCGCCTGCAGGCCGGCCGGCGCCGGCACTTTCTGCACCGAGCCGAACTGCGCCAGCTTGCGTCCCGTTTCGCGCAGCTGCTCGCCGCCCGTCCAGTTCAGTTCGGTACCGCGCGCCAGCTCGTCCAGGCGGCTGGCGTCCAGCGTCGACAGGCGCACGCGGTTCTTGATCTTGTCGTTGAAATACAGTTCGCCCAGGGTGCCGAGGATGGGCTTCAGGCGGCCCCACGGCAGCGCCACCCGCACTCCGTCCGGCAGGGTGGCCAGCATCTGGTCGATGTCGGCGTGGGCGGCCAGCACTTCCGGGTCGAAGTCCGACGGCGCGCTGCGAATCAATTGCACCAGTACGGGCAGGAGCGGCACGCGCTTCTGGTTGACCACGATGCCCAGTTCCAGCTCGAACCAGGCATTGCCCGCTTCGGCCGGTTCGTCGATGTCGGCGTACCAGTCCTGCACCGGCACCACGTCGTAGCGGTACTTGGCGGATTTCTTGATATGCCAGCCCTGGTCGGACAACTCGTCCAGGTCGCCTTCGGCAAAGCGCAGCCAGTGCGCCTGGCTTTCCAGCTGCAGGGCGCCGGACAGGGCGTTGAGAGGCGCCGTGGCCGGCTTGCGAAAGCCCAGTTGCGTGAGCGCGGCCAGCGCATCGGCCTCGGCCTGCGCGTCGCGCGCGATAACTTCGGTCACGTCGCCGATCTGGCGCACCACGCGCTGGGCCGGGTCGAACGAGACACGCTCGCCGTCATAGTCGAAGGACAGCACGGCATAGTCGTGCCAGCGCGAATGGCTGCCGTCCGGCAGGGAAATGCTGTCGAGCAGCAGATGGGCTTGCGGCTTGACGTCGTCGCGCAGGCGCTGGGTCAGCGGTTGCGGCAGCGGCATCAATTGCTGCAGCCCATGGGCCAGCAGCAGTTGCGAGACGCGCTTCTTGTCGGTGCCGGTCAGCAGCGGGGCTTGCGCCACCAGGGCTTGCAAATCGGCCAGGGAAATGTCCACCCCGCCACGGTTCAGGCTCAAGGCGCCGCACGACAGGTTGTCGATGTACCAGGGCGGGTCGGTGGGCAGCATGTAGTCGATCTGGTCGGCGCCCACGTGGGTGGCATTGCCGGCCGGCTGCACCGCCCAGCCCAGCTTGGCCGTGCGGCCTTCGTCGCGCCACACCAGGTTGGCTTCCCGCACCGGGCCGGCTTTCAGGGGGTAGATCAGGCCGTTGGCCATGTCTTGCCACGAATTGGCCCACAACAGTTTTTCCTGCTCCAGCAACATCTGCAGGAGGATTGCGCCCACTTTGCCTTTCGGTTCGGTGGCGCCGCCGCCCTGCGAGGTGCCGCCGCTGCGCATGGCGATGAAAAAGCGCACCAGGTCTTCGTCGTCGCCCTGCAGATAGGCGGGCGGGGCCGACAGCAGCGAGAACACTTCGCTGACCGGGCTGGCGGCGGCCACTTCGCCGTTCGGACGCAGGCGTGCCTTGCACAGGCACAGCGCCACGTGGCGGCCGCCGCTGGTGGGCGCCAGTACGTACACGAATTTATATTGCGCTACTTTCGGGTCCTGGATTTCCAGCTCGAGTTTCGGCTGCGGATGCGCAGCCGCTTCCACCCGTTGCAGCCAGCTGGCGATCGGCGCCGACAGGCCGGGAATGGCGCTTTTCTCGCCCTTGTCCGCGCTCTTCTCGGCCTTGGCCGCGCCCGGCGCTGTCGAAGCGGCGCCCGAGCCTTCGCGAGGGATGTCGCGCGTAAAATCCATCGTGTGCATTGTTTTCAAATTGCAATAAAGGTCAAGACAACAGCCGATATTATCCGACATACGGCCTGTCGTGTTCTGTTCTGTTCCTCGCATAAGCAAACTGAGGATTGTTTGCGAAATATCAATGCATGAGCCTGAAATATTGCGGCGTATTGGCGAGGCGACGGTCCGTGCTGATCACTCAACGGCAGCAAGGTTTTGCGCGGGCGCAGTTCAAGGCGCACATGGCCCCTGCCAATGAGCCAAACATTAATGTAGATCAGTCGAAAAACTTTACACTTAGGAAATCAGTTGAAAGGTGGCAAAACGTAAGTTGCTGATGCGAAAGAGCTTTTAGCGGAGATGCCGTGTTGGCACGTCTATTGCTTATTGGTAAATACCCCGTAAGGGTATCAATAAAACACTGCACTGCCCCGTTGAGTGTGGCCTGCCTGCCGGAACAGCAGGCAGTACGCACCCAACGGGGCAGTGCGTTAAAACAATAGGGAAGTTCTAATGAAACAATCTGTTCTGCGCCGCTCGCTCGGCCTCGCCATCGCTGCTCTGGCATTCGCCGGCGCCAGCGCCCATGCTGCTCCCATCGCCGTGACCACCTTCACCAGCAACACCGGTCTGGCCCAGACCCTGACCAATGCCGTGCTGGTTCCCGGCAGCGGCATCAACGTGGTGGGCGGCTCGGCCGTCTACCAGGGTTCGAACACGTCGGCCAACCACCAGG
>JBKHWY010000588.1:0-2935 GCA_046566285.1 Gammaproteobacteria bacterium
ATGGCGGTTGTGGCCATCGATCAGCACCTCCTTCCACAGCACCAGGGCGTCGCGGCAGCCTTCGCGCAGCAGGCTGCGCTCCAGCGCTTCGTGTTCCACCGCCGAGAGCGGGTCGATGAAGGAACGCAGTTCCTCGTGGAGAGTGATGTTCAATTGACAGCGGGTACGAAGGAAAACAGGCGCAGCAGTGTAGCACAGGGCCGCATGCCCTCCCGTCGTCCTTCACGCCGTCGTTCACGCCGCCGCAGCGCCGTCCAGCATGCGGATCACGCTGCCCAGTTCATACGGTTTGCCCACCATGAGCACGCCCGGCAGGTCGATGTGCAGGTAGCTGTGGCCGGTGGCTAGCAGCACGCGCATGGCCGGGTAGCGCTGGCGCACCAGACGGGCCAATGCCACCCCGTCCAGGTGGCCCGGCATCACCACGTCGGTGAACAGGATGTCGAAGCTGGCGCCCGGCCCGTGCAGCAGGCGCAGCGCCTCGTCGCCGCTGGCCGCCGCCGTCACCTTGAAGCCGGCGTGTTCCAGCGCCGGCACGATGGCTTCGCGCACCAGCAGGTCGTCCTCCACATACAGCATGCGCCCGCTGCCCCGGCCGGGCGCCACCTCGGGATGGGCGGCAGCGCTGATGGCGCGACCCGTACGCGGCAGGTACATGTCCACCGTGGTGCCCTCGCCTTCCACGCTGGACAGCACCAGGGTGCCGTGCGACTGGGTGGCAAAGCCGTAGGCTTGCGGCAGTCCCAGCCCGCTGCCCTGGTCCACCGGCTTGGTGGTAAAGAAGGGGTCGAGCGCGTGCGCCAGCACTTCGGCCGGCATGCCGGCGCCGTTATCACGCAGGCTCACGTGCACGTAATCGCCGCGCGCAAGCCCCGGCGGCGCCGCGCCGTGCTCGTTGGCGATGCGCAGATGGATGCGGCCGCCGCCCGGCATCGCGTCGCGCGCATTGATGACGAGGTTGAGCAGGGCCAGTTCCAGCTGCAGGCGGTCCACGAACACGGGCCACAAGCCGGGCTGCGCGTTCATCTCGAAATCGATATTCGACGGCAGGCTGCTGGTCAGGAGCGGCAGCACGGTGCCGAGCGCCTCGGCCAGGTCCAGCGCTTCCAGGCGCACGTCCTGCACCCGCCCAAAAGCGCGCATCTGCCCCGTCAGCGCGGTGGCGCGCTCGATGGCCTTGGAACAGGTGGCCGCCAATTGGTGGATCTGGGCCGGCTGCTGGCTGCGCTTGATGAGTTCCAGCGCCGTGGACAGGGTCTGCAGGATGTTGTTGAAGTCGTGCGCAATGCCCCCGGTCAGGCGCCCCAGCGCTTCCAGCTTCTGGCCCTGCAGCAGCGCGTGCTGGGCGCGCTCGGACACGGCCACCGCTTCGCTCACGCGCTGCTGCAGGTCGGCCTTGCTGTCCTGGATGTCGCGGCTGGCGCCGGCCATGGCCTCGAACACCTTGTCGGTTTCCACCAGACCGGTGGTCTCCGGCTCGACCAGTTCACCCTGCCCCAGGCGCTCGGCCGCGCGGCGCAGGCGCTCGATCGGGGTGACGGTGCGCTTGGCGTACGTGCTGGCAATGGCCAGCGCCACGGCCAGCACGATCAGCAGGGCCGCGCCCATCAGCAGTGCCGCATGAAAGGCGGGACGCTGGATTTCATCGATGGGGATGGCCAGCACCACGGTCCAGTTGGAGTTCGGCGCACGGCTGAAGAAGGCCGCCACCTGGCGCCCGTCGAGGGTGGTGCCATAGTTGATGCCGGCACGCTCGCCCGCCAGCACGCGCTGCAGCAGGCTGTCGGTGGCGCGCTTGCCGACGTATTTTTCCGGCGCCATGCTGCGCGCCACCACGGTGCCCGTGCGGTCGACTACGGTGGCCAGCCACTGCTCGGGAAACGCTTGCTGGCGGAACATCGCTTGAAGGGTCGCCACCGGCAGCCCCATCGACAGCCGGTACTTGACCACGCCATCGACCTGTACCGGCACATCCACGGCGAAATCGTAGCCCTTGCGGATGGCCGCGACAAACAGGTCCGACACCACCACCGCCTCCGGCGATGCGGCGCGGCGCATGGCCAGCAAACGTGCGTTAATGCGCGGCAGCGGCTGGCCCACTGGCGCGCGGGTATTGAGCAGCTGCTGGCCATCCAGATCGCTCAGCACCACCACGGAATCGGGCGGCGGCGCCACCCGCCGCGCGTGGCGGGCGAAGCTGTCCAGGTCCCCGGCCTGCAGGTCGGGCGAACTGGCCAGGCTGACCAGCTTGCCTTCGGTGATCTTCAGTTCGGTATCGACCAGCAGGGAAAACGCCCGCGCCGCTTCCTTCAAACCGGTCTTCTGGACTTCCTGCTGCTCGTCATACACCAGCCGAACGGCCAGCGCCCCGGCGACAAAGCCCGGCAGCAGGATCGACAAGGTCAATAACAATAATCGGGTCCTGAAGCGCATGGGTGCCGGGTTTCCTTTGAGAAGCTTGGATTGTACCCACAACGGCAAGACACCATGACAACATGTTCGATTTTCTGGAACGAGCAGGCCCTGGGAGGAAATGGCGCGCTGTGCACGCCTGCAAGATGGCTCGGATGACCACGCCGTGTGCTAGAATCTCGGCCGCTGCCCGGATGGTGAAACTGGTAGACACCCGAGACTTAAAATCTCGTGCTCGAAAGGGCGTGCCGGTTCGATCCCGGCTCCGGGCACCACCCACAGGTTCGATTCCCTACCCTTCCCGATGGCCGCGGCTGCGGCTGCGTCGGGCCGCCAAGGCCCCTGCTACAACACGCCGCCGAGCTACGCTCAGTGCGCGATATCCATCGTCGCTTCGCGCGCGGGCGCGCGCCGGTTCTTGGCAACGTCGGCGCGCGTCGTTTACTCTTACGGCAGCGTGGCACACCTTCTGGAAGTCAAAAACCTGCGGACGCAGTTCAAGACGCGCGCCGGCGTGGTGCGC
>JBKHWY010000589.1:0-2910 GCA_046566285.1 Gammaproteobacteria bacterium
CCTGTCGGGCCTGGGCCTGTACAAGTCGGACGGCACCCTGGTGGCCAACGGCACCCTGGGCAGCAGCGGCGCGATCGACCTGTGGACCCTGAGCGCTCCGACCCTGGCAGTAGGCAACTACTACCTGGCCGTGAACGGCTCGATCATCAACGGCAGCGGTACCAGCTTCGCCGGCAACGTCCAGCTGCAGCCCGTGCCTGAGCCAGAAACCTACGGCATGATGCTGGCCGGCCTGGGCCTGGTGGGCTACCTGGCCCGTCGCCGCAAGACTGCCAAGTAATTCGCTTGGCGCCTGTCGCGGGATAAAAAAAACGGCAAGCCTCGGCTTGCCGTTTTTTTTCATCCGCCCGGCGCCGACGCGCCCGCCGCAATGCGCCAGGTGCGCACCTCCTCAATGCGCCAGGGGCGCACCTTCCCAATGCGCTAGGTGCGCACCTTCTTGATGATGCTGCGGTTGCTGAGGATCTCCTCGATCTGCTCGAAGCGCACCGGCTTGACCATGTGGTGGTCGAAGCCCGCCTCGAAGGCGAGCTGGCGGTCCTTCTCCTGCCCCCAGCCGGTGACGGCGATCAGGGTGGTCATCTGCCCGCAGGACAGGCGCCGGATGCCGCGCGCCAGGTCGTAGCCCGACATCTGCGGCAGGCCGATGTCGAGGAACGCATAATCCGGGCAGAAGCGCGCCGCCGCCGTCAGGGCGTCCGGCCCGTTGTGGGTGATTACCACGCTGTGGCCCATGGCCGAGAGCAGCGCGCCGATGCTGTTGACGAAGTCCACGTTATCGTCGGCCAGCAGGATGCGGTAGGTCTCGGAGGTCATGAAGGCGGCCGGCGTGCTCTTGGTGGGCATCTCGGGCTCGACCACGATGGGCAGGCGCACGATGAATTCGCTGCCCCGGCCCACGCCGCCGCTCCTGGCCTCGATGGTGCCGCCGTGCAGCTCGACCAGCTTGCGCGCCAGCGACAGGCCCACGCCCAGGCCCGCATTGGTGCGCTCCAGGGTGGAGTCGACCTGCACGAACATCTCGAACACCTGATTGAGCATGTCCGGCGCGATGCCGATGCCGTTATCGAGCACGCTGACGATCAGGTCGTGCTCCTCCACCCGCGCCGACAGGCTGACCCGTCCGCCCCGGTTGGTGTACTTGGCCGCGTTGTTGAGCAGGTTCGACAGGATCTGGGCCAGGCGGGTGGCGTCGCCGTTCAGGAACACCGGGCGGTCGGGCAAGTCGATCACCAGCTTGTGCCCATGCAGCTCGATGTAGGAGCGCACCACTTCGAGCGCATCGTTCACCACCGCCTTCAGTTCCACGCGGCCCATCTTGATGGCGAACTTGCCGGTATTGATGCGCGAGACGTCCAGCAGGTCGTCCACCAGGCGCACCATCTGGCGCAGCTGGCGTTCCATGATGTCGGTGGCGCGCTGGGTGGCCTGGGCGTCGCCGCTGCGGATGCGCAGGATGTCCAGGCCCGTGCGGATCGGCGCCAGCGGGTTGCGCAGCTCGTGCGCCAGGGTGGCCAGGAATTCGTCCTTGCGGCGGTCGGCCACCAGCAAGGCTTCCTCGGCGCGGTGGCGCACCTGCATCTCGTGTTCCAGCGTCAGGTTGGCTTCCTGCAGCGCATGCGAGCGCCGTCCGATCTCGGCCAGCATGTCGTTGAAGGCCGCCACCAGCACGCCGATCTCGCCGGTGTTATTGCCGGGCACGCGCAGGTTGAAGTCGCGCTGCTGCATCACCTGGCGCGCCACTTCCGTGACGTTGCGCAGCGGTTCGGTGATGCCCTTCTGCAGGCGCGACGCCACCAGCCAGGCAATGCCCAGCGAAGCGAGCAGCACGCCGCCCAGGATGCCCGCATAGTTCAGCAGGCGCTCGAACAGGCCATAGCGGGCGCGCAGGTACACCGTGCCCAGCACTTCGCCGTTGTCGACCACCTGGTGGTACACCACCAGCTGGCTGCCTTCGATGCGGTAGCCCGGCTTTTCCGGACGCTCCGGCCAGCCGGCCGTATTGCCTTGGGCGCCCGGGGTGCCCTGGGTGTAGGCGGCAAAGCGCTCGCCGTTGGCCGCGTACACGGCGCCGGACAGGATCTGCGGACGCACCCGCAGCACCGCCAGGTTCTGCTGGGCCGCCTTGGCGTCGTTGAAGGCCAGCGCCGGCGTGGTCACGCTGGCGATGATGTCGGCCTGGGTCATCAGGTCGTCCACCCAGTACTGGCGGAAGGTACGCAGGTCGTACAGCAGCATGGCGATCGATGCGGCCAGCAGCGCGACAAAGGTCGTCGAGACGGCCATTAAAATGAGCTTGCTGCGCACGGAGCCGGTGTCGTGGTTCATCACGGCGCTCCCTTATGAACTTGATTGGCCACTGTCAGCAGGCGCGAACTGAGCTTGACGCTGTTTTTGTCGGCTGCCTCCAGCGAGACGTCGAAGCGCACGCGCTCGTCGACGATCTTGAAATTGATCACGCTGCCGCTGGCCAGGCCATCGTCGGCCTCGGTCACGACCAGCATCGGGCTGTCCTTGGCCAGGCGCAGCATGGCGCGCGCGCGGCTGCTGTCGGCCCCGCCGATGAACAACAGGTGGACGTTGGCGGGCGCATCGGTTTCCTTCAGGACCTTGACCTGTACGGGCCGCCCCATCACCGTGCGCCCGTTCACGATGCGCGCCAGCTCGGCCGCCAGATCATCGGCATTGACCACGCCGATCACCACCGGCGAGGCGGGCTCGGCAAAGGCGCTGGCGGGGAACTCGATGTAGCCGAGGAATTTGTACAGGAAGGCGGCCTTGACCTCGTATTCGTTCGGCGCCGCAACGGCCCCGCCGGTCAGGCCGACGGTCCCGAGAGCCGTCACCAGCAGCGCCAGCGCATAGCTGGTTATGCGTCGCGGACGACGGCCGGGTGACACATTCCTGATG
>JBKHWY010000590.1:0-2909 GCA_046566285.1 Gammaproteobacteria bacterium
CCAGGTTGCGCACCACGGTCAGGCCGATGCCAAGGCCGCCTTCGGAACGGGCCAGCGAGCGCGGACCCTGGGTGAACAGGTCGAACAGATAGGGAATGATCTCGGGCGCCAGGCCGGCGCCATTGTCCTCGACACACACGCTGACCTGCTCGGCGCTGGTGGCCGCATGCAAGCCCAGCGCACCGCCGTCGGGGGTGTACTTGGAGGCGTTGGCCAAGAGGTTGGTGAACACCTGGATCAGGCGCACCTGGTTGCCCTCGACAACGACGTCGGGCGGCGGCAGTGTCACGGTCAGGCGCTGGCCGCGCTGGCCGATCGACGGCTGCATGGTTTCCACCGCCTGCTGCAGCACGTCGAACAGCGCCAGCGGCTCGGTGTTCAGGGTGATCTTGCCGCTGCTGATGCGCGCCGCGTCGAGCAGGTCGTCGAGCAGCTTGGCCATGTGGTCGACCTGGCGCCCGATCAGGCTGGAGAGCTTGCGCAGCTGGGGCGACGCGTCCGGGGTGTGATCGAGCAGCGAAGCCGCCATGCTGATGGGGGACAGGGGATTGCGCAGCTCGTGCGCCAGCATCGCCAGAAATTCGTTCTGGCGCCGGTTGGCCGCCTCGGCGTCCTCCTGCAGGTGCTGCGCATGGATCGCGGCCAGCACCAGATGCTCGTTGGCGTCGCGCAGGGTGCGATTCTCCTGCTCCAGCGCGTGCACGCGCGCCAGCAGGAGTTCTTCCGGAGTCGGCATCGGCTCGTCGCGCCTAGCCGCGCGGCGCCGGGCTGCCGTTGAACACACCGTCGTACAGCGCGATGTGGTCGTCGATCTCGATGCCCTCCGCAGTGATGCGGAATTCGCGCAGCTCCGCGCTGTGGTCGCACCCGCGCACCTTCACCACCGTGATGAACTTGCGCAGCGCGCCATCGATCTCGGCGTAGCGCATCGCCACCACCGCGTCGGTGAGGAAGCACAGTTCGTTGGGCCCGAAGCGCAGCCGCGTGAAGTCGTCCTCGGTGCCCACCGCGATCAGCACCGTCACGCCGCGCTTGGCCAGTTCGCTCAGGGCGCGGAACACCGCCAGGCGCAGGTCGGCGCGCACCTCGGGCGCCAGGTACAGCTCGATCTCGGAAAGCGAATCGATCACCACGCGGGTGGCGCCGGTGCGCTCGATGGCGGCCCCCAGGTCGTCCAGCAGTTCCTCGACGCTGAGCGACAGCGAGCGGCTTTCCACCACCGTCACGTCGCCGGCGCGCACCAGGTCGGCCAGTTCGGCGTTGCGCAGGCGCGAGGTGCCCTTCTCGAAGTACATCGCCACGCCTTTTTCGCCCAGCGCCGCGCCGGCCTGCAGGAAGCGCGTGCCCATGATGGTCTTGCCGATGCCGGTGGGGCCGCACACCAGCAGGGTATGCCCTTGCGGCAGGCCGCCGTGCATCAGCCGGTCCAGCCCCGCCACGCCCGTAGGTATGCGGCGCGGCTCGCGGTCCGGGGGGCTGCCCGACGTGCTGTCCGGCGTGCGGTCCTCGGCCAGCGGCGGCAGCTGGCGCGGATACACGCGGATGCCGTCGTCGGTGATGCGCATGGTGTGCGCGCCCGTCATGTGGTCCTGGCCGCGCATCTTGATGACCCGGAGTTTGCGCAGGCGGGAATTCTCATCGCTGGCCTGGGCCAGCGCGATCATGCCGTCGGCCACCGTGATGATCGGATTGGCGTCCACTTCCGACTGGGTGTATTCGCCGATCAGGAAGGTGGTGGCCTGCCAGGTGGCCATGCGCGAACCCAGCTCCTGCACGAACTGCTGCAGGTCGGACAAGCCTTCGTTGCCGCTGCGCGCGGTCTGCATCAGGGAGCGGAACGAGTCGACGAACACCAGGCTTGGCCCGAAATCCTCGACCTCGCGCATGATCCGCTCGAGCACCCCGCCGAACTGGCCGGCGCGCAGGTCGTCGGCCAGGTTCACGTAGCGCACGCACGGCCCCACCTTGGCCATGTCGAAGAAGGTGAACTGCTGCTGGTAGCGCAGCATCTTCAGGGGCGGCTCGCCCAGCACGGTGAAGTACAGCGCGCGTCGTTCGGGCGTGGCGAGCGTGAACATGATCTGGTGCGCGAGCGTGGTCTTGCCGCTGCCGGGGGCGCCCGCGATCAGCGTGAAGGAATATTCGGTCAGGCCGCCGCCCAGCAGAATATCGAGTCCGGCGACACCGGTGCTCAGCATCCCCAAGCGTACTTTTTCGGTCATTTAATCGTACTCCTGTGCTTCCGGTCGGCCCGGCTCCGAGGCCACGGCCTCCGCGAGAAGCCGCGTGGTGAGCGCCTCCCCGATCAATGTGCAAAGCTGTCTGGTAAAAGTATGAAGCAATTCGGCATGCGCCATGGCGGCCTCGCCGGCAGCCGTGCTCGCCATGTCGCGCTCAAGGGCGGCGAGCAGCGCGTCGATGGAGCGGCGCGAAGGATCGATGCTGAGCCATTTGTAGCGCGCCACCTGCATGCGCAGCGCACGGCCGAACAGGGCGCAAAAGCCGCTCTCGCCGATCAAGTCCGCCAGGCGCACGCTGATGCTGCGCCAGGCGCGCGCGGCGTCAGCACGGCCGTCGGGCGCGCCGCTCGTCGGTTGCCGCTGGTTGTCGTCTCGTTCCATGCAGGCTCAGTAACAAAATGTTGTCTTGGTGCGGCACCGCCAAGGCGGCCAAGGCATGTGAATATGCATTATAGGCACAACGCGAGATTCCTGGCGGACAAACGAAGGGCCATTTTTCCGCCGCGTTCCGGGCGCTCTATTTCGATACAGAATGTTGAGAGAACTGCAGAAACCCAGTTGCTGACTGGGCAACGACTGTCAGACCAGCTCGTTGTGTACCTAAGTGTGTACCATAAGTCTTAAGTGCCGAATCACCATCCTCAATTACTCGCCTTTCCCATGGATAGA
>JBKHWY010000591.1:0-2901 GCA_046566285.1 Gammaproteobacteria bacterium
GGCGCGTCTTGATGAACAGGCGCCCGAACCATCCCGTCGGGCAGAACGACATCGCCGCCGTGCGCGCGTAATAGGGCGCATCGCCTACGTGCGCAAGGATGGGGGCGCCGGACAGCCAGCGGATGCGCGCCGCGCTGCCGGCATGGTCGACATGGGCATGGGTGACGACGATGAGTCGGATATCCCGGAAGTCCATGCCGATCTTCTTCAGAACCCGGCCGATCTTGCGTTCGCTGCCGGGCAGCCCCGTATCGACCAGGATGCAGCCCTGATCGCCCCTGACCAGATGCGCATTGACCAAGCCGAACGGCAAGATCGGAATACGGATGACTTCACGTGTGCTTTTCATGGTGACTGGTTCCTCGATGCATGAGAGGTCGGTATGATCCGGTCAAGGAAACAGCCTGACAAGAACGCACTTTTTCGTGCCTTAGGCACCCGGAGGTAACGATTGTGGAGAAAACCTGGCACACCGAAAACCCGCTCAACTGCCCGATGATCATGACCATCAACGTCATCGGCGGCAAATGGAAGCCGGTGATCCTGCACATGCTGTCGTCTGGCAGCATGCGTTTCGGCCAGCTGAAGAAGAACATTCCTCCAGTGAGTCAAAAGATGCTGACCCAGCAGTTGCGCGAGCTGGAACTCGACGGCATCGTCAGCCGGACCGTGTATCCGGAGGTGCCGCCGCGCGTCGACTATGCGCTGACTGCGCTGGGAAAGGGCTTGAGTCCGGTGATTGAAACAATGTACCGGTGGGGGGAGGATTACCTGGCGTCCCGGCCAGGCACGCCGGCTGAAGCGGGTCGGGATCAAAGCCCCTGAGAGGTATTTGAAGCCCGACCTTTGCTAGCGCGTGCTCAGATCGCCCGGCGGCGGCTGGCCAGGCCGCGCACGACCTTGACCAGGCGGTCGATTTCGTCGGTGGTGTTGTAGAACGCCAGCGATGGACGCACGGTGGTTTCGACGCCGAAGCGGCGCAGGATCGGCTGGGCGCAGTGGTGCCCGGTGCGCACGGCGATTCCATGGTCATTCAGGGCTTCCCCGACTTCCTGGGTGCTGTAGCCGGCCAGTACGAACGACATCACGCTGGCCTTGCTCGCCGCCGTGCCGATCAGGCGCAGGCCCGGGATGGCGCCCAGTTCACGCATGCCATACACCAGCAGCTCGTCTTCGTAGCGCGCGATGTTCTCGATGCCCAGGCGGCTGACGTAATCGAGCGCAGCGCCCAGCCCGACGGCATCGGCGATGTTGCCGGTCCCGGCTTCGAACTTGTTCGGGATCGGCTGGAACACGGTCTTCTCGAACGTGACGTCGGCGATCATGTTGCCGCCGCCCTGCCAGGGCGGCATGTCTTCGAGCACTTCGCGCTTGCCCCACAGCGCCCCGATGCCGGTCGGTCCGAACACCTTGTGGCCGGAAAAGACGAAGAAATCCGCGCCCAGCGCCTGCACGTCCGTGCGCATGTGCGACACCGACTGGGCGCCGTCCACCAGCACGCGCGCGCCGACCCGCTTGGCCATCGCCACGATGTCCGCCACCGGGGTCGCCGTGCCGAGGGCATTCGAGACCTGCGTCACGGCCACGAGCCTGGTGCGGCTGTTCAGCAGGCGGGCGTACTCGTCCAGCAGCACCTGGCCGCTGTCGTCCACCGGAATGACGCGCAGGCGCGCGCCTTTGGCGGCCGCCAGCTGCTGCCAGGGCACGATGTTGGCATGGTGCTCCAGGTGAGAGACGATGATCTCGTCGCCTTCACCAATGTGCTGCGCACCCCAGCTCTTGGCCACCAGGTTGATCGCCTCGGTGGTGCCGCGCACGAAGATCACTTCATTGACGCCCGGCGCATTGATGAAGCGGCGCACCGATTCGCGCGCACCTTCGTAGGCGTCGGTGGCGCGGGCGGCGAGCTCGTGCGCCGCGCGGTGGATGTTCGAGTTCTCGTGCGCGTAGAACTGCGCAATGCGGTCGATCACCACCTGCGGCTTGTGGGTGGTGGCGGCATTGTCGAACCACGCCAGCTGCTGGCCGTTGACGCGCTCCTGCAAAATCGGGAAGTCGCGCCGCACGGCATGCACGTCGAAGGCCGGATGGCGGGCGCCATCGGCCAGCGGGACGCGGCCGTGCGGATCGGCCTTGGCCGGCGTGACGTATCCGCTGGGCAGCACCACCGCGTCGACAAAGTAGAACTGAGGATTGCTGGATGCGCTTGGGGGCGCGCTTGGCAACGCGGAGACGGGCGGCTGGACGGGCGGCTGGACACCGGCCAGTGCCGGCGTGACCAGCAGATCGAGCGGATCTGCCCCCGCATCGGCCGGCTGGGTGGGCGCGCGGTCGAGAAAATAATAGGGGCCCGCGGCGGCCGGATCGCGCGTCTGCGGCGCCGCCACGCCCAGCAGATGCCCGCCCAGGCGCGGCTCGTAGGCTGGCACGGTGGTGAACAGCTTGTCGGGCACGCCGTTGCCGGCCGGTGCGGTGGGCGCCATTGCCGGGATCCGGTTGGCCAGCGACAGCACCGGGCCGGGCGAAGCCGGCATCAGGTTGGACCCCGGGATCTGGCCTTGCGGGATCGGCGTGCCGGGCACGCCTGGGCCGAAGCCTGCCGGACTGGACAGGGGCGAACCGGCCGGCGCCATGTTCACCGGCGCCTGCACGCCGGGCGGCGCCGACGGCAGGGCGCCGAACAGCGTGCTGGCCATCTGGGCCAGCCATGCCGGATCGATCGGCGCCCCGGTTGGCGCCGAGTCGGCCGGCAGCGCGGGAATGAGAGGAGGAAGGCTCATCGCGCGGCTTATTTATACGTGTCCGGATAGTCGTGATAGCGGCCGATTTCCACATCGTCGAGCACGGCCAGCGCATCGGTGACCGGCACCGCCAGCGAGCAGTACAGCGAAATCAGGTACG
>JBKHWY010000592.1:0-2889 GCA_046566285.1 Gammaproteobacteria bacterium
ATGACAGGTAGCTGATGCGGCAGCGCGCCGCATCGCGCTCCAGGGTGATGACCTTGTCGTCGTCCGAGACCAGGCGCCAGTAGTCGGCGGCGCACTGCATGGCTTCACCGGTGGTGCGCGAATTGAGGACGATATGCTCGACCAGGCCCCAGCGTCCCAGGCGAAAGCGCGTGCCCAGGCGCAGGCCCAGCGTGGGACTTGGGTCCTGCGCCAGCAGGTCGCGCCAGATCGCATCGAACAGCGCCATGGCGACCCGGCCGTCGCGCACGCCGGCGTCCACGCGCGCGCTCCAGTCGCCGGTGGCCAGGCCGCAGCTCGCCGCGGACCAGAGCAGGTTGTCGCAGACGTCGCGCGAGATCGTGTATGTGGGGGTGGGGGTGGGCACGGCGCACCTTCGGGAACTCGACCCGCGCATTCTAGCGCCCGCCGCTGACGGTGCCCGCCGGTTGGCGCGCCAGCGCCGCGGTCTGGCGCGCCGCTTCAGTGCCGGCGGTCCGCTGCGTGCCTAGACTGGCTCACTTTTCACCGGGAGAGTTCCATGACCATCCAATCTGTCCTAGTCACCGGCGCCAGCGGCCATATCGGCGCGCACGTCGTCCACGCCTTGCTGGAGGCCGGCATCGCGCCACGCTGCGCGGTGCGCGGCGCCGCCGATCCGTCCCGCCACGCGCGCCTGCGTGCGCTGCCCGTGGAGCTGGTCGAAGCCGACGTGACCGACGCCGCGCAGGTCGAGCGCGCCGTCGCCGGCGTCGATGGCGTGATCCACCTGGCCACCGCCTACAAGCGCATCTCGGCGCGTCCGCATGACGAGATCCTGCGTCCGGCCCTGGAGGGCACCGAACACGTCATCGCCAGCTGCCACCGGCATCGCGTGCGCAAGCTGGTCTACACCTCCAGCGTGGCGGCGGTGGGGTTCGCGCGCGGCGGCGTGGCGCGCGACGAGGCGCACTGGAACGAGGCCGCCTTCAACCCCTACAGCATCGCCAAACGCGACGCGGAGAAAAAGGCGTGGCTGCGCGCGGCGCAGCTGGACGTGCCGATGGTGGCCCTGTGTCCTGCCACGGTGCTGGGCCCGGGGTTCACGCGCCATACGCCGTCCACCCTGCTGATGCAGCGCTTCCTCGACGGCCGGGTGCCGGCCATGCCGCCCATTACCCTGTCGTACGTGGATGCGCGCGACATTGCCCAGGCCCACGTGCAGGCGCTGCTGCGGCCCGTGAGCAACCAGCGCTACGTGCTGGCCTCCCAGCCGCTGTCGATGCCGGAACTGGTCCAGCGCCTGCGCCTGGTCGATTCAAGCCTGCGCCTGCCGAGGCGGGAAATGGGGCCGGCGCTGTTTGCCCTGATGCCGGCGTTCGACTGGCTCTCGCACAAGCTGGCAGGGACGGCGCGCGACTTCGACCGCGCCACCTACCGCGAAATGAAATCGGGCATCCAGCTGTACGACAGCAGCAAGGCCGCGCGCGACCTGGGCTGGCAGCCGCGCCCCTTGATGCAGACCCTGGCCGATACGCTGGCGTGGCTGCGCACCACGGACTGCCGGACCTAACCCTGGCGCTTGTCAGGCAGGGCCAGCACAAAAGTGCTGCCCCTGCCAGACCTAACCCTGGCGCTTGTCCGGCAGGGCCAGAACAAACGTGCTGCCCTGGCCGAAGTTGCTGGAAAAACTTAGCGAGCCGCCCAGCAGGCTGGCCAGGTTCTGGCACAGGTACAGGCCCAGGCCCGCGCCTTCGGCATGCCGGGTGGAGGTGGAATCGAGCTGGGAGAACGCCTGGAACAGCTTGGACTGGTCCTCGGGACGGATGCCCGCGCCACTGTCCGTCACAGAAAATTCGGTCAGGCGCTCGCCGTCGGCGATGCGCTGGCCCAGCGCCACGCGCACGCTGCCTTTTTCGGTGAACTTGATGGCGTTGTTGACCAGGTTGATGATGATCTGCGTGAGCGCGCGCCGGTCCGAATCGATCACGATGGGTTCGGGCGGCAGGTCGAGGAACAGCGCCAGCCCTTTTTGCACGGCCAGCGTGCGCAGCGTGTCGCCGGTCTGGTTCAGCAGGTCCTGGCAGTTGACCTTCTCGAGGGCCAGCGTGACCTTGCCGGCCTCGATCTTGGCCACGTCCAGGATGTCGTTGATCAGCGAGAGCAGGTGGCGCGCGCTGCCGCGAATGGTGTTGAGCTGCTTTTCCTGTTCCGGCGTCAGCGGCCCGGGTAGCTTCATCAGCAGGGCGCCGGTAAAGCCGATGATGGCGTTCAGGGGCGTGCGCAGTTCATGCGACATGTTGGCGATAAAGGCCGATTTCATGCGGCTCGCTTCGGCCAGCTCGTCGTTCTTGCGCGCGATCTCGGCGTTGGTCTTTTCCAGCTCGGCCGCGTGGTGGGCCAGGCGCATGTTCAGTTCAATGACCTGGCGCTCGCGCGCCTGCAGTTCGGTGTTCACCTGCACCGCCTGCTCGTAGGTCGAGATCAGGAGGTCGAGGATCTGCTGGCGCCCCGCGCTTACGGTGTGCCTGGTCTCGCCCAGCATCAGCGAGACGCCATCGACGCTGTCGTCGCGGCGCAGCTGCTTGTTGACCAGCATCTGGCCGATGCGGCTGAGCAGGTACTCTTCCGAATACGGCTTGCGGATGAAGTTGTCGGCTCCGCACTCGATGCCGCGGATGATGTCCTGCGAGTCGTTCAGGGAGGTGACGAGGATGACCGGCACCTCGGCCAGGGCGGCATCGGACTTGATCGCGCGGCACAGCTCATAGCCGTTCATCTCGGGCATGATGATGTCCGACAGGACCAGGGTGGGGCGCTGCTGGGCGATCAGGTCGAGCGCAAGGCGGCCATTGCCGGCCACGCGCACCCGGTAGCCTTTCGACTGGATCAGCCGGCGCAGGCGCTCGGCCT
>JBKHWY010000593.1:0-2883 GCA_046566285.1 Gammaproteobacteria bacterium
GCTTGACATACCAGTGCGACAGGGCGGTGCTGGAGCGGTTCATGATGGCTTTGCCGAAGCGGGCCCAGTCTTCCGTGCGGGTGACTTCGGCGCCGTCGCCAAACGCGCCGGCCGGCGTGCCCGGCGGCAGGATGTAGGTGAGAAAGCGCGGCAGTTCGGTGACCCACGACTTCTTGTACAGCGGCAGGTCGAGCACGCGCTCGATCAGGTCCCAGAACAGCAGCGATTCGCCGGCGTCCCACTCGGCGTAGCTGCTGCCGTTGGAGAAGCCGCCGTCCACGCCGCCCCATGGGCTGAGGGCGTCGATGTAGGTCGGCAGGGTGGCGTTCAGCCAGGTGTTGGCTTCGGGCAGGTCCCCGCGCATGATGAGCAGGGCGCCGACGAACTTGCCCAGGCCGTTGAAGGCGATCCCGTTCTCGGGGTACTGGCGCACGGTGTCGGGTGTTTTCAGCAGGTTGTAGTTGCCGCAGGCGAGCACGATGTCCTTGGCCATCTTGCGGTCGGTGTCGGTCATGCCGGCGTAAGCCATGTCGTACGCCAGCGCGAAGAACCAGGCGTAGTCGCGCGTTTCGTTGACGTCGCCCGAGCAGCCGCGCTTGAGCACGGCCGGCCCGAATACGTTCATGCGTGCGCGCATCTCGTTCAGGTACCAGCTGTCCTGGGTGAAGAAGTACACGGTGGCCGCTTCCGCCATGCCCTCCAGGATCCGGTTCTGTTCCCACCAGCTGGACATGCGCACGGTAGAGTCGGTGGAATTGATCTGGCTGGTGAGGGTGGTCGAGATGTCGGCTACCGGGTGGCGCTTCAGGTAGCCGCCCGCGGCCTGCACGGCAATGGAGCGCTCGGCCTTGGTCGCGGCCACGATGCCGGCATAGTCGGCCTGTCCCTTGAGCATGCGCGGATGGCCCATCGGAGTCGTGCGGTTGTCGAACGTCTGGATGGCCGACGCCACGGCGGTGGGGCTCAGCTGGCTCATGATCGCGGCCTGCTCGGTACTCGAGTAGGTCAGCGGTACTTCAGTGAACATTTCTGATGCGCTGGTGCACAGGCTACAGGCCATCAATACGGTCGCGGCCAGAAGGTGATGTTTCATATGCTTAACTCCGGGTATCGCGCTTGCACGGCGATAGGTAATTGATTCGATAACTGGGGGGTGTCCGGCCTGTGCGCGGACTGGACCGCCGTGTGTCCATGCGGAAATTATTGCGCAATGTTCGCGTGTAGGAATGATCTGACGTAAGTTATTTTTCCGCAGCGCAATGTTCAAAATCCGTTCGTTGCGCGCGCCCAACAAAGGCGTTATGCAATCGAAAATAAGCGGAGCAGACAGTCAATCTTTTCTTGCAAGTCCTTGTAATTACAGGACTTTTTGCAAGTGTGCCGAAGTGTTAAGACGACGCGGAATCCGCCGCCGGCATGCGGATTCGTCTGTTTGAACGAGCTCGGAGGAGGTATGCAAACTGCACGATTGCGCATTGCACAAGTGCTTGCGCCGTGTTCTTGATGACTCTGCTAACGTGCGCTGCATCGGACTTCAACGGGGAACGGCCATGAGGCGTCTGGAAGCGGTGATTGCGGGCATGGCAATGGCGATGGCGCATGGCCCAGCTGCGCATGCCGAGGCGCGCACCTACCAGAATCCGCTCCCGCTGCGCCTGGCCGACGGCGCGCTGGCGCAGAACTGCGCCGACCCGGCCATCCTGCGCGAGCCGCGCGCCCGGCCTGCCCAGTGGTACCTGTACTGCACCACCGACCCGGTCAGCCGCACGGAGAAGGAGGGCGCCGGCTGGCGCTTTCGCCTGATGCCCATCTACCGCTCGTCCGACCTGGTGCATTGGAACTTTGTTGCCGATGCCTTCACGACGCGCCCGGCGCCGGCCATGCCGACGGCCGGCTTATGGGCGCCCGAGCCGGTGTTTCACAACGGGCGCTACTACCTCTACTACACCATCACCGACGTGGACGATCCGCACAGCCCGGAAGCTCACTGCGCCAGCGACAGCGCTATCGGCGTGGCCACCAGCGCGTCCCCGGCCGGACCCTGGGAGCCGGCGCCCGGCCTGGTGGTGCCGCCCCGGCGTGCCGGCCCCGGCTGTGACTTCCACTGGACCTTCGACCCGGATGTCGTAGAGGCCGCGGACGGGCGCCGCTACCTGTACTACGGCAGCTATGGCGGCGGCATCTACGTCCAGCCTTTGACGGCCGACGGTCTGGGCGTGACCGGTACGCCGGTGCGGGTAGGCGCCTCCGGCCGCTACGAGGGGGCGGAAGTGGTGCGCCATGGGGCTGACTACTACCTATTCGCCTCCAGCACCGACTGCTGCGCCGGCCCGTTGACCGGCTACAGCGTATTCGTCGGCCGGGCGCGCTCGCCGCAAGGGCCCTTCCTCGACCGCTTCGGCAACGACATGGCCAGCCCGCGTCCCGGGGGCACGCCTGTGCTGACGCAAAACGGTAACCGATGGGTGGGCCCGGGCCACAACACCGTGTTTGCCGACGACACGGGGCAGTGGTGGACGATCTACCATGCGATCGACCGCGCCGACCCGTTCTTCAGCGTGGCCGACAAGCTGACCCGCCGGCTGGCCAACCTCGACCGGCTCGAGTGGGTCGATGGCTGGCCTGTGATCGCGCGCGGGGCCGGTCCAACTGACACGCCGCAGGCAGCGCCCGGCGCCGCACCGACCTCTGCGCCAAGCCCAGTCCCTACCCGCGTCACCAAGCTGTGGCGCGAGCGTTTCGCCCTTGGCCAGCCAGGGCCGCGCTGGCACTGGATCGGCCCGCAGGCCACACCTGTCGGCGCTGGACCCGGACTGCGGCTGACCACCGAGGCCGGCGACCTGTACCAGGACCGCAATGACGCCGGCATCCTCGCGACCCCGA
>JBKHWY010000594.1:0-2880 GCA_046566285.1 Gammaproteobacteria bacterium
ACACAAACGAACCGTACAGCAAGTACTATGGTGATGCGTATGACGCAATATTCCCCACTGAACAGCCCTCGACCAATTCAAAGAAATAGTTATTCAATATGCTCCATACTGGTAGCGCTTAGCCTCTGTACCATGGCGAGTGCGCAGACTTCCAATGCACAAGGACATAGAGTCATGACCTCCCTGCACGAAACAACTCTTTGGCGGATCATCGACCGCATCTCAACATTGCCTCATTACGATCAGCAGACCGTTGGCGGACTATTTAATGTCGAATTAGATGAATTGGCTGACGGAGGTAACGATGTTTTCCGATTCTTCAAAAGTCAGCGCGACATACAACTGAAAGACGTAAAGGTTACGCTGATCGATCTGCGAGTCAATCGCGACAATATCCATCCTGGCTTTCTTGTTCTCCGCGTTGGTGATGGATGTGTCCCAGTGGCGGATGTACGACAGCGATATCCTGACATAAGGATTACTGACGTTCCGCGCGGTCGATCGTTAGACGAAGTCACGTCTTACAGCGTGCACCAACCATGGGGCAAGCTCTCGTTTTCCTTCAAGGTGCGCAGTCCAGATTGTCTTGCGGGCGTTTCATTCGATCCGGTGAGGAGGTGATTAAAGCAGGGGCAAGCGGATGGCTTACGGCCACGAAAAAAAGCCGGGGAAAACCCCGGCTGTAAAACCCACTTCTAACACCCTTACAACTCACCCCTACAAAGCAAAACTGAGCGGCACCTTCACCCATCCATCGATCGGCGTCGAGCCGCGCTTGGCCGGATCGAACGACCAGCTCTGCACCGCCTTCACGGCCGCGTCGTCGAGTATCTTGAAGCCGGTCGACTTCTCCACCGTCACCGAATCCGGCTTGCCCGACGCCAGCACGTGCACCTTCAGGATCACCCTGCCCTGCTGGCCCCGTTCCTGCGCCTGGATCGGATACTCGGGCGCGGGATTTTTCAGGTAGCCGGCGTAGCCGCGCGGCTCGCTGACCGGCTCCGGCTTCGGCGGTGGCGGCGGCGCCGGGGGCGCTTCCTGGACCGGCGCCGGCTGCGGCTGGGTTGCGACCTGCACCGTGTCGGCATCGGCCGGGCCATCGCTGACCGGCTCGCGTACCACCGGCAGGATCGGCTGCGGCTTGGCCGGCGTCGGGGTCTTGAGCACCTGAGGACGCGGCTTGGGTGGCTCGGGCGGTGGCGGTGGCGGCGGTGGCGGCGGGGCGAACGAGATCGTCACCGGCTTGGCCAGCGGCTTGGCGTCGATCGCCGGCCCGCCATGCTTGAAGTTGTACAGCGCGGCGGCGTGGATCACGACGGCCAGCGCCACGAGGCCGGCCAGCGCGCCTTTCTTCGGACCGGGAATATAGCCGCTCTCGGTGCGCGCTTCCTTGGCCGGCACCACCACCACCAGCTTGGGTTGGCTGGGCTTCACACGCTGCACGGCCGCGCGGCGGGCCGGGTAGTACATCGAATCAAACGCTAGGCTGCTCATGCGAATTCTCCTGTTCTCTTCAATCAAAGTGTTCGATAGGGGTCACCAGGCCGGCGTGGCGCTCTGCTGCACCGGTGCCGGCGCGGGCGGCGCCGGGCTGAAGGCGCCACTGGCGGCATAGACGCTGGCAAGCGCCACCCCCAAGGCCAGCACCAGCGCGGGCCAGGAGCCCTTGCGCGCAGGCTCCCTGGCGTTCTCGTTGGCGGCGCGCTTGTAGCCCGTCACCATCGGGCCAATCAGGTTGGTTTTCTTGAGCAGCAGGTAGGCGAAGATCGCCACCACGTGCAGTCCGATCAGCACCAGCAGCGCATTGGCCAGCAGCCGGTGAATGCCGGTCAGGCGCAGGGCGAACGCTTCCTCGACCAGCGGTACAGGGGCCCGGTGAAGGCGATGTCGTCATTGGCAAACAGGCCCGTGCCGGCCTGCACGCCGAGCGCTGCCAGCAGCGCGAACACCGACAGCGCGCCCACCGGATTGTGGCCATGCCCCTCCCAGCGGCCGGTGAGGTAGCTGCGCACCCGCCCGGGGGTGGGGATGAAGCTGAGGAAGCGCGCGTGCGTCGAACCCACCAGGCCCCACACCAGGCGAAAGCTCACCAGGCCGACAATCGCCAGCCCGGCCTTGCCGTGCACGGCCATCCAGTCGCCCCCCAGTTCGCCGGTGACGATGGCCACGGTCACGGCGGCCACCAGCAGCCAGTGGAACAGCCGGGTGGGCAGGTCCCAGACCAGGATGCCTCTACTGGCCTGTTCCTGCGCGACGGCGGCCTCCGCCTGCACCGGCGGCTCCACCGCCCGCAGCGTGGCGCGGGTGCTGGTGCCGCTGATCTGGCCCCGCTTGAATGCTCTTGTGTTCATCGATACTCCCTGCTCGTGGTTCTGGTAGGCCCCAGACGCGTGCAACCTTCATGCCAGCCGGATGCTGCTTGAGCTGCGGGGCATACGCGCTGCTGGCGCAGCAAACCGGTGTTTGCAGCGCAGCACGAGCGCACGAATTGGGCCCGCCGCTGCCTGTCTCGCAACAGGGCACCGGGCAGGCCGCAGGGTCGGGCGCGGCGCCGCATCGCACCGCCTTGTCATTCGTATAAACCGTGAGCGTGGCGCCCTCCTACTGCTGAGTGGCACGCTCTTTGCGTTACGGCCCTGCATCGGCAACCACAATCAACCTTGCAAGCTGGAGTACACACACGATGACGAAACAACAGAGCCTGATTCATTCCCAGTTCCGAGCGGCCCCGATCGCAGCAGCCCTGATCGGCGCCGGCCTGATGGCCGTCGCCCCGTTCGCACTGGCGCAGTCACCCAGCGTGGCTGAACTACAGGCCGAACTGGCGCGCGTCCGTGCCGAAAACGCCCGCCTGACGCAGCAGCTGCAAGGCCAGGCGGC
>JBKHWY010000595.1:0-2875 GCA_046566285.1 Gammaproteobacteria bacterium
TTAGACCTGTTGGGTTTGGACGTCTGTTAATTGCCGAACATTTACCGGGGTGACATTCCACGCAACACACGCGCGGGCAGCGTGACCACGGCGCGCAGCAGGTCGAACACTGCTTCCACGCCGATGCCAATCAGCCGGAAGGGCAACAGCAACAGCCAGACGATCGGGTACAGGAACAGCGCAAGCAGCGCGAGGGGCCAGCAGAACACCAGCAGGACCAGCCAGAGCAGGAAGCCTAACATTCGAATTCTCCGTCAAGTGAGGGACGGCGCTACTCTAGCGGCGCCGGCCGCATGGCGCCACGGCGCTGCGGCGGACGGACTGCGCCGCCGGACCAGCGGCGCCTGGGAAGGGACGAACGGGAGCGGGGCGCGTTTTAGGCAAACTCAGGCAAACTCAGGCAAACACCGGCTGCGCGATCAGCACTTCCTGCGCGGTCGAGTCGTACAGCATCTCGACCTTGATCGACCCTTCCAGCGACGGCAGCGAGCCGCCGGCGCGATAGGCAAAGCTCACCTGGATGACATCCCCCGCGTTGACCTGGATCGGGCAGGTCAGCGGCAGCGTCATGTAGTGGTTGAGCCAGTCGATGGTGCTGTTTTGTTCCGGCACCACGGCCAGCACGTTCTTGGTGATGAAGCGCAGCGCGTTGACGCTGCCGCCCTTCTCGATCAGGAACTTGCCCTGCCAGGCGATATGGCTGTCCACGTTCTGGGTGAAGTCGAGAATGCTGTACACGGCCGGCTGGGCCAGCTCGACCGTGCCGGGATACACCACCGTGGTTTCCTGGAATTGCACGATGGGCGCGTAAAAGCCTTCGAAGTCGTATTCCTGCTGCAGCGGCTGGGCCGCCATGATCACGGCTTCCGGCATGAACACCGGCAGCGGGCCGCCGAAGCGCGCGAGATACCGGCGCTTGAACGATTCGATCACCTCGACCTGCTTTTCGCGCAGCATGCCCACGTGGATCATCTCGCAGATGACGATGTCGACCGGCTCGGGCGGCAGGTATTCGAACGCGTCGGCGTGCACCACCTCGACCTTGTGGCCGTTCGGATTCATCGCCAGGAACTTGCGCGCTTCCTTCACCATGTCCGGATTGAACTCGACGCAATACACTTTTTCCGCACGGTTGGCAGCAAACCACGACAGCACGCCCGTGCCGCCACCCAGTTCCAGCACCTTGGCGCCGGGGAAGACGGCGTAGTGGATGGCCGACTTGAAGCCGTGCATGCGGTTCTGGTCCATCAGCATGTTGTGATGGTAGTGCACGGGAATAAACTGCCCCAGGTAGCAGCTTTCGATTTCGCGTTCGTTCAGCATGGTGGTCCCCTTGTTGCCCCGTTGAGTTTCGATAGGGCAATTATCGTAAAGTCCATGCAAGGAGGATGCGCCGAGCTGTGCGGCTTTTCCATGCCATTTCGCCGCATGGGTGCGGCGACCGCTACTTGCGCGCGCCTTCGATCAGGGTGGCGATGCGCCGCTTGTCGGCGCGTACCGCGATCTGCGCGGCGTTCAAGCCTTCGCCGCTGCGCAAGCTGACATCCGCGCCGGCGCGCAGCAGCGTCGTCACTGCCTCGTCCTGGCCTTCGCGGGCCGCCAGCATCAGGGGCGTGAGATCCCCTGGGGCCAGCGCATCGATGCGGGCGCCGTGTTCCAGCAGCAGCCGGGCGATGTCGGCGTCGCCGGCGGCCGCCGCGTAGTGCAGCGGGGACCAGCCGGCCCGGTTGACCTGGGCGCCGCGCGCCAGCAGGGTTTCCACCGCCCTGCGGTTGCGCTTGAAGGCCGCCATCATCAGGGCCGTGTTGCCGTTGGGCGCGGCCAGTTCCGTCTGCAGATCCGGGGCGGCAAGCAGGCGGTCGATGGCGCGTTGGGAGCCCTCGCGCAAGGCCAGCAGCAGCACGCTTTCGCCGGTGACCGGGTCGATCGCGTTCGGGCTCACGCCCCGGCGCAGCAGCTTGTCGATGCCGGACGCATCGTCCAGCTGGGCGGCCAGCACCAGGTCGCGCAGCGGGTCGGCCTGGGCCGGCAGCGCCGCCAGCCACGCGAGCAGCACCGCAATCATGAGAATGCGCATCATGTTACGCTCGCACAGCCTTGAAAAGATTGAAGAAATTGTCCGTGGTCTGCTGGGCGACCTGGGCCAGTGGCACGCCTTTCAGGTCGGCGATGAATTCGGCCACGTGGCGCACGAAGCCCGGCTCGTTCATCTTGCCCCGGAACGGCACCGGCGCCAGATAGGGCGAATCGGTCTCGATCAGCATGCGCTCGAGCGGCACGGCGCGCGCCACCGCCTGCAGATCGCGCGCGCTCTTGAAGGTCACAATGCCGGAAAACGAAATGTAGAAGCCCATGGCCAGCGCGGCCTCGGCCACTTCCAGCGACTCGGTAAAGCAGTGCATCACGCCGGCGGCGCCGCCCTGGTCCGTGCCCGCCCCCTCTTCCCGCATGATGCGGATCGTGTCCTCGCTGGCCGAACGGGTATGGATGATCAGCGGTTTGCCGGTGGCGCGCGAAGCGCGGATGTGGACGCGGAAGCGCTCGCGCTGCCATTCCAGGTCGCCCTCCAAGCGATAGTAGTCCAGCCCGGTTTCGCCGATGGCGACGATCTTGGGATGGTCGGCCAGCTTGACCAGCTGTTCGACGCTGGGTTCGGGCGTATCCTCGTAGTCCGGGTGCACGCCGACCGAGGCGTAGATGTGCGGATACTGCTCGGCCAGGGCGAGCACCTGGGGAAAATCGGGCAGGTCCACCGAGACGCAGAGCGCATGCGTGACCTTGTTCTCGTCCATCTTGGCGAGAATTTCAGGCATGCGCGCTGCCAGTTCGGGGAAATTGATGTGGCAATGGGAGTCGATAAACATCCCGCCATTGT
>JBKHWY010000596.1:0-2871 GCA_046566285.1 Gammaproteobacteria bacterium
ACGGCCTGGATCTGGACGTGCTCAGGGCGGGCGTCTGGCCGCCGGAATCGCTCCAGCGAGGCGGCGCGGTGTATGCCCTTACCTGGGGGCGAGACACGACCCCGGAGACCGCCGACCGCTTCGCCGCGATGGGCCTGGATTTCGATCCCGCCACCGCCACGCTGCGTTCGCGCGCGCGCCTGCAGGTGACCCTGGTGACCAATCCGCCGGCGCCGTCGCCGTGCGATCCGCCCGCCGCCTCCGGCTACCTGGGCGCGGACAACCAGCTGCTGCGCGTGCAGGTGGTCTCCTTCGATGCCGCCACCGGCACCGGCAAGCTGCTGTGGGCCTACAACAACGGCTCCACCCTGTACCGCTGCCGCACGCTGGACGCGACCACCGTCGAACTGCAAATGCGCCCGGTGAGCGCCGAATACCAGCCGCGCGTGGGCGGGGTGGTGCAGCTGCTGCTGGCCGCCGCCGACCTGGGCGAAGGCGCGTATGCCGCCGCCCTGACCGGCCACTGGGCCACCCTTGCCACCCCTTACGACGCCGACACCCGCCGCATCACCCTGCCGGCCGCGCTTCCGGCCGTATTCGCCCCCGACGCCACGAACCCGCTGTTCGTGCGCCTGTGGGACCAGGAACTCGATTTTTCCATTGGCACGCCGGTGGCGCTCACCGGCACCGGCCTGCAGGTGACGATCTCGCGCGCCAGCATCGGCGAGACCAGCGCCGGCGCCATTGCCCTGGGCGACTACTGGTCCTTCGGCGCGCGCCCGTCCACTCCCAACGCCGTCTACCCGGAACGGTATTTGGCCGCCCCCCAGCCGCCCGACGGCCCGCGCCAGTGGGTCTCGCCCCTGGCCGTGCTGGCGGGAACGGCCGGCGCCGGCCTGGCGGTGGTGGACGATTGCCGCCTGCCCTTCGATAACCTGGTCGAACTGACGGCGCGCCAGCCGGGCGAAGGGGGCGAATCGTGCTGCTGCATCACCGTGCGGCCCGAGCAGGCAGGCGAACTGCAGCGCATCATCGACGAGGCCGTGCAGGGCAACGCCGGGCGCGTGACCGTGCACCTGCAGGCCGGCCTGTACGCCCTTCCCGAACCGCTGCGCATCGACAAGCGCCACAACGGGCTGACCTTGGCGCCCTGCACCGGTGTGCGGCCCCTGCTGACGGCCGCCGAACAGGGCGATCCGGGCTTTTCCTACGGCATGATCATCGTCCTGGAAGCCGAAGCGATCAGCCTGACCGGCATCGACTTCGCCCTGCCGCGCGCCGAGTTCGACCCGTCCCTGCGCCAGAGCTTCGAGCGTGCCGGCGCCAACCTGCCGTTGGACGGCTGGGTGCCGAAGCAGGCGAGCGTGGGCGTTCACATCCTGGGCAGCCAGCAGGTCACGATCACCGATTGCCGCTTCCGCTTTCCACGCGACGCCGAGCTGTATTTCGGCGCGGCGGTGCTGCTGCAGGGCGCCAACGGCAATGTGGCGCTGCGCACCTGCAACATCGCCGGGCGCGCGGAGGTGCGCCCGGATAGCCTGCTGCTCGGCATCTGCCTGGCCCCCATCCTGCGCAGCGACGATGGCGCCATCGAAGCCTCCTCGGTCGGTGTGCTGGAGATCGAGCACTGCTTGTTCTCGCGCCTGCACGTGGCCGTGCTGCTGGCCGGCCAGCCGGAGTACCTGGGGCTGGAGCGCAACATGACGCGCGACGTGCGCACCTCGTTCTGGCTGCTGGGGTTTAGCGAGCGGGTCGGCCATTCGCGCAACCTGCTGGCCCTGATCGACCAGCGCGCCAATGCCTCGCCCAGCCTGGCCAAGCTGTGGTCGCAGATGCGCAGCGAAACGCACCTGGTGTTTGCCCTGTGCAGCGCGCTGCTCATCGCCCCGGGCGCGCTGGCCATCGGGCAGACGGCGCCACGCGAGGACAGCATCCGCATGCGCCTGAGCCTGCATGCCAACCACTTCGACGCCTCGTCCCTGCCGGACGAAAGGGGCAGCCTGGACACGCTGGTCTGGGACCTCAGCAGCGGCAGCGCCCAGTTGCTGGTGGATGCCAATACCTTCGTCAACCGCGGCGAGCTGCCGACCTTGACCGCTGCGCTGAACGGCGCCTTCAACATCACCGGCAACGTGATCGAGAACCGCGCCGCCGCCGTGCCGGGCGCAGCCGTGCCGCCGGCGCTGCTGGTGCAGCCGCGCGACGCGCGCGAATCGTCCACCCGCTTCACCGTGACCGGCAATACCATCCTCGGCAGCACCAACCTCGCGCAGTTTCCCCGCGCCGAATGGATGCCACGCCTGCCGCCCGACCTGCAGGCGCTGCTGACCTGGGAGTTTTTCAACGCGATCGGATAAAGCGCAGCGCTGGCGGTCCAACGGAGATGACCAGACAAGGAGTCCATCATGGCAAACAACAGCTGTTTTGGCCTGGCCCGCAGCGTGGCGCGGCGCGCCGCCGTCAAGCGCGCGCCCGAACCGCGCGACAAGAAACCCATGCAGCCCATGCTGCCCAGTAACCAGAGCCTGCGCCGCAGCGCGCAAGCCACCCTGCGCGTGAGCGACCCCAACGAGCCGGCCGAGCGCGAAGCCGATGCCATGGCCGAGCGCATCGTCAGCCGCCAGGCCCAACCCGAACTGCAGCGCGCCTGCAGCGAATGCGAAGCCGAGCGTGAGCAGGAGGACCGGCACGAAGGGCTGGGCTCAATCGCCCGCGAAGCCGACGCCGCCGGCGATATCGAGGTGGAGGAAGATGAAGACGAGGACGGCATCGAAACCATGAACGACGACTCGGTGCTGAGCATGAAATCGGCGGACGGCACCGGCGGCACCGATGTGCCCGCCAGCGTGGTGCCGCGCGAAGCCGGCGCCGCCCTGGCGCCCGCCGTGCGCC
>JBKHWY010000597.1:0-2855 GCA_046566285.1 Gammaproteobacteria bacterium
TGTACAGCGACTACCTGATGCCCTCGCGCCTGGCCGAGTACGAAAGCCTGGTGACGGCCGCCCAGGCCGAGGGCTACGCCCAGGTCTCGGTGCGTGAATTCCTGCGCCGCCCGGGCGGGCCGCTGCGCGCACCTACCCTGGTGCAGCGCCACGACATCGACAGCGATGTGCGCACGGCCGCCAAGATGTTTGCCATCGAAGCGCGCCGCGGCATCACGGCCAGCTATTACTTTCGCCTGTCCACCCTCGACTTCGGCCTGATGCGGGAGATCGAAGCCTATGGCAGCGAAGCCAGCTACCACTTCGAGGAAGTGGCCGACTTCGCCAAGCGCCACCACCTGAAGGATGCGGCCGAGGCGCGCCGGCGCTTTCCCGACATCCGGGAGCAATTCCTGCGCAACTTGAGGCGCATCGAGCAGGCCCTGGGCCGCAAGCTGCTGACCGTGGCCAGCCATGGCGACTTCGCCAACCGGCGCCTGCAGGTGATCAACAATGAAATCCTGCAGGACAGCGCATTTCGCGCCCGCTGCGGGATCGTCTGCGAAACCTACGACGCCCAGCTGCTGGCCCAGTTCGACCTGTACATCAGCGACCGTCCGCCGCCCCAGTACTACCATCCGATGGCGCCGCGTGCGGCGCTGGGACGCTACCGCAGCATCTGCCTGCTGACCCACCCCGTGCAGTGGGAAACCAACTGGGGCGCGAGCACGCGCGTGAACCTGCGCCGGGTAGTTGACGGCCTGTGCTGGTAAGGGCGAGCGCCATCATGAATCTGCTCTTGATCAACCACTACGCCGGCTCGCTGCGGCACGGCATGGAGTTTCGCCCGTTCTACCTGGCGCGTGAATGGGTGCGGCTGGGCCACCGGGTGCAGATCGTCGCCTCCAGCCGCTCGCACGTGCGCGCCCAGGCGCCCGAGCTGAACGGGCGCGCCCAGCTCGACGAAATCATCGACGGCGTACATTACCGCTGGCTGGCCACGCCGGCCTACCGAGGCAACAGTGCGGCCCGCTTCGTGAACATCCTGGCCTTTGTCGCGCAGCTGACGCGCCAGGCGCGCGCGCTGGCCAGCGAATTCGCGCCGGATGTGGTGATTGCGTCGAGCACTTATCCGCTCGATATCTGGCCAGCGCACCGGATCGCGCGCCTGGCCGGCGCGCGTCTGCTGTTCGAACTGCATGACCTGTGGCCGCTCTCGCCCATGGAACTGGGGGGCTATTCGCGCTGGCATCCCTTCATCATGCTGCTGCAGGCGGCCGAGAACCATGCGTGCCGGCATGCCGACGCCATCGTCTCGATCCTTCCGAACGTGCGCGCGCACCTGGAAGCGCACGGCATGGCGCCGCACAAGCTGCACATCGTGCCGAACGGCGTCGATCCGGCCGAGTGGCTGCAGCAGTCGGACGCCTTGCCCGCGGCTGCCCACGCCCTGCTGGAGCGCCTGCGCCAGGAGGGGCGTCGCATCGTCGGCTATGCCGGGAGCCACGGCCTTGCCAATGCCCTCGCCACCCTGCTGGAAGCGGCCGCCCTGTTGCGCGACGCCCCCAGGCTGGCCGTGGTGCTGGTGGGCGGCGGACCGGAAAAGCCGCGCCTGCAGGCGCGTGCGGCAGAACTCGGCCTGACGAACGTGTTCTTCCTCGACCCGGTCGCCAAGGCCCAGGTGCCGGCCCTGCTGCGGCGCTTCGATGTCGCCTACATCGGCTGGCAGAAACGCCGCCTGTACCAGCACGGCATCGCGCCCAACAAGCTGATCGACTACATGATGGCCGCCTGTCCCATCCTTCATGCGGTCGAGGCCGGCAACGATCCGGTGCGCGAGGCCGGCTGCGGCCTGACGGTTGCGCCCGAAGATCCCGACGCCGTGGTGCGAGGCCTGCTCACCCTGCTCGCGATGCCCGCAGGCGAACGGGCCGCGATGGGCGCACGCGGGCGCGAGTTCGCCCTCACCCACCTGAACTATTCCGTGCTCGGCCAACGCTTCCTGCAGGCGTGCATCTGAGCCCACCGCCCTTCCAGGAGCAAGCCATGCCCGACATTGTTGAACCTGCCGCCCGCGCCAGCGCCCCGTTTCTGCCCTTCGCCCTGCCCGACATTGGCGACGAGGAGATCGCCGCCGTCATCGAATGCCTGCGCTCGGGGTGGGTCACGACCGGCCCCAAGGCGCGCCAGTTCGAACAGGATTTCGCCGCCTACCTGGGCGGTGGCGTGCAGGCCATCGCGGTCAATTCCGCCACCGCGGGTCTGCATCTGGCGCTCGAAGCCTTGGGGATCGGCCCCGGAGATGAAGTCATCGTCCCGACCCTGACGTTTACCGCCACCGCCGAAGTGGTGCGCTACCTGGGCGCCCAGCCGGTGCTGGTGGACGTGGACGAGCACACCCTCAACCTCGACCCGGCCGCAGTGGAGACCGCCATCGGGCCGCGCACCCGCGCCATCATCGCAGTCCACTACGCCGGCCTGGCCTGCGACATGGATCGGCTGCTGGCACTGGCCGCTCGCCATGGCCTGAAGGTAGTGGAGGATGCGGCGCACGCCTTCCCGACCCGCTATCGGGGCCAGCTGGTGGGCACGCTCGCCAGCGACGTGACCGTCTTCAGCTTTTATGCCAACAAGACCATGACGACCGGCGAAGGCGGCATGCTGGTCACGCGCAACGCCCAGGTGGCCGCGCGCGCGAAGATCATGCGCCTGCACGGCATCAGCCAGGACGCGTTCGCCCGCTATACCTCGCGCACGCCGGCCTGGTTTTACGAAGTGGTGGCGGCCGGCTTCAAGTACAACCTCACCGATCTGGCCGCCGCCCTCGGCATCGAACAGCTGCGCAAGATCGACCGCTTCCTGGCGCGCCGCCAGCA
>JBKHWY010000598.1:0-2836 GCA_046566285.1 Gammaproteobacteria bacterium
CGAAGTCGACGCGCAGCCCGGTGACCTCCAGCGCCGCGGTCACCGGCGGACCAGCCGTCGGACCAGGCCGGTCACGCCTTCGGGCGCCACCACCGCGACGACGACGAAGGCGAGCGCGCCGAATTCGGGCTTGTAGCCGGGCAGGAGCTTCAACACGTTCTTGGCGAACTGCGCCGGCCAGCCGGTCAGGCGCGCGGCCCAGAACAGCCAGACGATGGCGGCGATCATGGTCAGCACCATCACCGAGAACCAGTCGATGGCGTTGATGGCGCCGCGCTTCATGGTGGGCAGGCCAAAGGCGGCCATGATGGCCAGCGGCGGCAGGAGTTTCAACAGGTCGCCGTTGTCGGGAGCCGGGTCGCACACGATCAGCAGGGTCAGCGCGCCTACAAAGAACAGCGGCAGCACGATGTGCAGCAGGTGGTTCTGGCGCCGCCACGCGTAGATGGCCCAGCCGGCGAACGGCCAGGCCGGCCAGAAGAACCACAGGCCCACGCGCAGGAAGGTCTTGACCGAGTGCCAGGACGGCAGCGCCAATTGGCTGGCATTCCAGGCCAGCCAGCCCTGCACGGGATTGATGTCGTAGGGCTGCGCCAGCAGCGCCGGCGCGACCCAGATGGCGCCGATGCCGAGGGCGGCCAGCACTGCGGCGCCCAGTTCGCGCACGGTGCGCCCGGCCGGCATGGCCAGAAAGCGCGTGGAGACGAACAGCGTCACCAGCAGCACCACCGGCGTGAGCGCACCGCGCGCCAGCGCCAGCGCGCCCAGCGCCAGGCCGATCAACGCGCCATTGCGCAGCGAGGGCGCCTCGACGTAGCGCACGGCGCGATACAGGAACAGAGCCAGGAGCGAGCCTTGCAGGGTGACGGCCAGGGTCTCGTGGCTGAACAAGAGCAGGCCCAGGCAGCCCAGGTAGATCAGCACGGCGGTATCAGCCAGCGTGCGGCCATAATCGTTCGGTTCCGGTTGGCCGCCGAAGGCCAGGCGCAGCGGCTGCGCTTCCGGGCGGCGGCCCAGGTGGAAAGCGGTGTACCAGACCGACATGGTGCCCATCACGAAGATGGCCATGGTGGAGACGCGGGCGGCCATCAGGTCGCCCAGCAGCCAGCCGAACAGCTTGATGCACAGGGCCCCGAACCAGAACGCCAGCGGGCCTTCGTCGGCCACCGGCAGGCCGGCGATATTGGGCAGCAGCCAGTCGTCGATGCCGCCTCGGGCCATGGTCCACATGATGCCGAAGCTGCCCGCATCGTCCTTCCACAGCTCGCGCGCGATCAGCCCCGGCAGGATGTACAGCAGGCCCAGTGCGAACAGGGCCCAGCGCGGCAAGGCGAGGGTGGCGGCGGCTGGCAGGCGGACGGGTTTCATCGATAAGGCGGATGGGTGGTTAGGGAGTCGGTAGTATCAACGAAAAAAAAGCAGCCGTGGGCTGCTTTTTCTGTTCGGCGCGGCAAAAACTTAGCCGTTGGCGACCGAGGTCTTCGAGCCGACTGCACCAAACTTCTGGCGGAATTTCTCGACGCGGCCAGCGGTGTCGACGATCTTGTGCTTGCCGGTGTAGAAGGGGTGCGATTCAGCCGACACCTCGATCTTCACCAGTGGGTAGTCCTTACCTTCGTGGTTGATCGTCTCTTTGGTGGCGATCGTCGAGCGGGTGATGAATTTGAAGTCGCAGGAGAGGTCGTGGAACACGACTTCGCGGTAATTTGGGTGGATATCGGTCTTCATGGATTGCCTCGGTTGAGTTGGTAGCCAAACAGCACTTCGGCGGTCAGTCCTGCTTCTTGACCCGATTGCCGCTCACTTGCCAGGGGTTAAATACTGCAACCGGCGATTGTACTATGGACGCGGGGGCGAGGCAACCGGTGAGGCGCGTCGCGTTGTTGGATGAAACGAAAAAGGGCGGCTCGCGCCGCCCCCTCTTGATGCCGGGTGGACCTTAGCCGCCGCGCCTCATCAAATCGAAGAACTCGTTGTTGTTCTTCGTGGCCTTCATCTTGTCGAGAATGAACTCCATCGCTTCGATCTCGTCCATCGAGTACAGGAGTTTGCGCAGGATCCAGATCTTCTGCAGCTGGTCCGGCTTGATCAGCAGTTCCTCGCGGCGGGTGCCCGACTTGTTCAGGTTAATCGCCGGGTACACGCGTTTCTCGGCCAGGCGGCGCTCCAGGTGCACTTCCATGTTGCCGGTGCCCTTGAATTCTTCGTAGATCACGTCGTCCATGCGCGAGCCGGTCTCGATCAGGGCGGTGGCGATGATGGTCAGCGAGCCGCCTTCCTCGATGTTACGGGCCGCGCCGAAGAAGCGTTTCGGGCGCTGCAGCGCGTTGGCGTCCACACCGCCGGTGAGCACCTTGCCCGAGGCCGGGATCACGGTGTTGTAGGCGCGCGCCAGGCGGGTGATCGAGTCCAGCAGGATGATCACGTCCTTCTTCATTTCGACCAGGCGCTTGGCTTTTTCCAGCACCATCTCGGCGACCTGCACGTGGCGGGTGGCCGGCTCGTCGAAGGTCGAGCTGACGACCTCGCCCTTGACCGAGCGCTGCATGTCGGTGACCTCCTCCGGGCGCTCGTCGATCAGCAGCACGATCAGATAGCACTCGGGGTGGTTCTTCTCGATCGAGTGGGCGATGTTCTGCAGAAGGACCGTCTTGCCGGTGCGGGGCGGGGCGACGATCAGGCTGCGCTGGCCCTTGCCGATGGGCGCCACCAGATCGATGATCCGGGCCGAGCGGTCCTTGATGGTCGGATCCGGGATCTCCATCACCAGCCGCTCGTCGGGGTAAAGGGGCGTCAGGTTGTCGAAAGCCACCTTGTGGCGGGCCTTCTCGGGCGG
>JBKHWY010000599.1:0-2835 GCA_046566285.1 Gammaproteobacteria bacterium
GTCTAGTCTAGGCCGCGCGGCGGCGCTTGGTTTCGACGGCCACGATCTCCGGCGCCTCCGGCATCGAGTCCGGCGCGCCGCTGCGCTGCAGCCAGGCCGCCAGCGTGTCCATGTCGCGCACCAGGATCTCCGGCCCTTCGACAAAGCCGACCTGGGTCAGGCTGCCGGCATCGCAGGTCATCTTGTTGACGGTCGGCGAGCGCTTGACCATCCGGTCGTAGCTCTTGAAGACCTTGCTCTCCCACTTGAACAGGGATGAGTCGCCGAAGCGGTTGTTCTCGAAATACACGGTCACCGTGCCGTCCGGATTGCCGAAGCCGCACATGCCGGACCCGTTCTTCACCTTTTCCAGCACGGCCGCGTCGGCGTCCGCATTCGGCGTGAACACGGCCGCCCGCCCGCCCGGATCGGGCCGCTCCATGGGCGTGTCGCGCCCGAAGGTATTTAATCGCGCCATAATTTCCTCCCCACGATGGCGATATCTATTTTGGGTAAATGTACCTACAGGAAACTATTGTGTCCAGCGAAAATAGAATTTCAATGCGGGGAGGGTTGCGGGTGATTGCCGGGAGGGGCGCGTTGCGCTATAATTTGGAGGTTTAGCCATTCACACATCCGCCGTAGCGACTACCCACCAACCCTCATTCGAAGCCCTATACTCCAAGCGTCCAATCGGGTGTTTTGTCGCAGTAGAAGGCGGTCTGACGTGGCGCAGCTACGGTAACTTTATCAGGAGTTGCCCTTGCCGCCATTTTTTTCTGGCCCAGCCGTTCCCGCGGTCCTGGCGCTTGCCGACGGAACGATTTTCCACGGTATTTCCATTGGCGCCACCGGCCATACCACCGGCGAAGTCGTGTTCAACACGGCCATCACCGGCTATCAGGAGATCCTGACCGATCCGAGCTATTCGCGCCAGATCGTCACCCTGACCTACCCGCACATCGGTAACTATGGCGTCAATCCGGAAGACGTGGAGGCCAGCAAGGTGCACGCGGCCGGCCTGATCATCCGCGACCTGCCGCTCCTGGCGTCGAACTTCCGTTCGACCCAGACCCTGTCGGACTACCTCAAGGCGGAGAACGTCGTGGCCATCTCCGGCATCGATACCCGCAAGCTCACCCGCATCCTGCGCGAGAAGGGCGCCCAGAGCGGCGCCATCGTCACCGGTACGCTGGGCAACGAGCCTTCGGTATCGCAGGCGCTGGAACTGGCGCGCTCGTTCCCGGGCCTGGCCGGCATGGACCTGGCCAAGGTGGTCTCGACCCCGACCCCGTACGAATTCACCCAGAAGGAATGGAAGCTGGGTGAGGGCTACACCAGCGTGATCGATCCGAAGTTCCACGTGGTGGCGTTCGACTACGGCGTCAAGCGCAACATCCTGCGCATGCTGGCCGAGCGCGGCTGCAAGGTCACGGTGCTGCCGGCGCAGTCCACCGCCGCCGACGCGCTGGCCCTGAACCCGGACGGGATTTTCCTCGCCAACGGCCCCGGTGACCCGGAACCGTGCGACTACGCCATCGCGGCCTCGAAAGAGCTGATCGAGCGCGGCATCCCGACCTTCGGCATCTGCCTCGGTCACCAGATCATGGCGCTCGCTTCCGGCGCCAAGACGCTGAAGATGAAGTTCGGCCACCACGGCGCCAACCACCCGGTGCAGGACCTGGACTCGGGCAAGGTGATGATCACCTCGCAGAACCACGGCTTTGCCGTGGACGCCGCGACCCTGCCGGCCAACTGCCGCGTGACCCACGTGTCGCTGTTCGATGGCTCGCTGCAGGGCTTTGCCCGCCTTGATAAACCCGCGTTCTGCTTCCAGGGCCACCCTGAAGCGTCCCCGGGCCCGACCGACGTGAGTTACCTGTTCGACCGCTTCATCGGCCTGATGCAAGCCGCGGCGCAAAAATAAACGCAAGAGAGATCTAGATGCCAAAGCGTAGTGACATTAAAAGTATTCTGATTATTGGCTCGGGCCCGATCGTGATCGGCCAGGCCTGCGAGTTCGACTATTCCGGCGCCCAGGCCTGCAAGGCCCTGCGCGAAGAAGGCTACAAGGTCATGCTGGTCAACAGCAACCCGGCGACGATCATGACCGACCCGGAGTTCGCCGACGCGACCTACATCGAGCCGATCACCTGGAAGGTGGTCGAGCGCATCATCGCCAAGGAGCGCCCGGACGCGATCCTGCCGACCATGGGCGGCCAGACCGCCCTGAACTGCGCGCTTGACCTGCACCGCAACGGCGTGCTGGAAAAGTACAACGTCGAGCTGATCGGCGCGTCGCCGGAAGCCATCGACAAGGCCGAAGACCGCCAGAAGTTCAAGGACGCGATGACCAAGATCGGCCTGGGTTCGGCGCGCTCGGGCATCGCCCACTCGATGGAAGAAGCGCGTGCCGTGCAGCGCGAAATGGGCTTCCCGACCATCATCCGTCCCTCGTTCACGATGGGTGGCTCGGGCGGCGGCATCGCCTACAACGAAGAAGAATTCGAGTCGATCTGCAAGCGCGGCCTGGAAGCCTCGCCCACCAACGAGCTGCTGATCGAAGAGTCGCTCCTGGGCTGGAAAGAGTACGAGATGGAAGTGGTGCGCGACAAGGCGGACAACTGCATCATCATCTGCTCGATCGAGAACCTGGACCCGATGGGCGTGCACACGGGCGACTCCATTACGGTCGCCCCGGCGCAGACGCTGACCGACAAGGAATACCAGATCATGCGCTCGGCGAGTATCGCCGTGCTGCGGGAAATCGGTGTCGAAACAGGTGGTTCGAACGTACAGTTCGCAGTCGATCCGAAGTCCGGCCGGCTGATCGTGATCGAGATGAATCCACGCGTC
>JBKHWY010000600.1:0-2830 GCA_046566285.1 Gammaproteobacteria bacterium
TCGTTATCGCCCATGACACCGGTGCCGCGTTCGACGGTGCAGGTCTTGTCCTTCGGCTGGGTCAGCACGGTAATGCCGTAGGAGGCACCGTATTCGACTGCGAAAGTGGCGCTGGTGGTGGTCGAGCCGAGTGTCACCGAGGAGGCGCCGTTGGTCAGCACCAGACCTTCGGCGGGCGCGTTGAGCTTGGCAACCACGTTATGGACCTTTAGGAAGCACAGCACGGGCACATCGATCACGGCCAGTCGTCCTGCCGTGTTACTCTCCGTAGCAACGCGCCGGTCGCCGATGACCAGCACGCAATCCTGATGCGCCGGGGGCGACTTGATGGTGACGGTATAGACGTTGCCGTATTCAATTGCGTTGGGCAAGGTGTACTTGGTGGCGCCGGGCGGGACGGCGACGGTATCGCTGCCGTTGGCGATCACCAGGCCCTCGTACTTGACGCCGGTGACGCTACCGCTGATGGGGTAGGTGGCCGTGCCGCCGCAGGCTGCCAGGCCCAGCGCCAGCGCCAGCGGAACCGCTGCGCGGATAAACAATGACTTCATGACTTCTCCGAAAAATGTGGTTGAGCAGCCGCTCGTTGGCAGCTTATTGGCAACTGACGGCGACGGCGCTGTAGCCTTCGCCCATGATGCCGGTGCCGTTGGTCACGGTGCAGGTCTGCCCGGTCGGCTGAGTCAGCACCGTCACGCCGAACGGATCGCCCTGGCCGACGGTGCCGCCGGTGATCTTGCCGGCGCTGTCGCGGGTGGCAAAGGTGAAGCTTTGCGGGCTGGCGCCAGTGGGCTCGATCGCCAGGCGCTGGCTGCCATTGTTCAGGACCAGTCCGCTGCCTTTCAGGCCGGTGACGGTGCCCGACAGTTCGCGCGGAATATTGGTGCAGGTGACGTAGATGTTGGACAGGCTGTAGGCGCCGATGCGTCCCTTGTTGTTTTGCAGCGTGCAGGTGGTACCGGAGGGCGTAGCGTCGATTTCCACATCGAAGTGTTCGTCCGGCTCGAGCAGTTTGTTAAACGGCAATGGATAGCCGCTCGCCGCGGCAGCCCTGGAAATGGCCAGGGTATCGCCATTGCTCACGTTCTTGAGCACCAGGCCTTCCTTGGTCAGGCCCGTAACGTTCACACCCAGCTGCAGGTTGGCATTGCCACCGCCACACGCGGACACACTCAACGCGCATGCAAGCAGCAGGCTCGCACGCGTAAACAGGTTTTTCATTTTTTCTCCAGACGGGATATGGCGTGGATAGGGGGCGGGGCAGAAGGCCGGCGCCCGAGACGCGCAGATTGGCCATCATTTTAGTGCATTTGGCAACCCCGCATTCAAATGCGCTTGTATCAGCGTGTAATCCGCACCACCGCCAGACGTGCGCCGATTGATTTTCACGAGGCGCAAAGTTATGCTCAGGAAACCGGTATTACCCCTTCCGGCATCCTAGCGCTCCCCTTTTCATTTTTATTATCCCGATCATGACTACGACGCGACGCGCCTGGCCCAAGGCGATCCTGTTCGACCTCGACGACACCCTGTGGCCCATCGAGCCGGTCATCCTGCAGGCCGAGGAAACCCTGCACGACTGGCTCAGGAACAATGCGCCGTTGGTGGCCGAGCGCTTCTCCATCGACCGCCTCCGCCAGGCACGCCTGGCGCTCCTGGCCCAGCAGCCCGAGTTCCAGCTCGACCTGGGCGCGCTGCGCCGCGCCGGCCTGATCGCCGCTTTTGAAGAAGCCGGGGAGGACATCGACAAGGTGGAAGAAGCGATGGTGCAGTTCTACGCCGCCCGCAATGCGGTGATTCCCTACGACGACGTGCTGCCCGGCCTGATGCGCCTGAAAGGGCGGGTGCTGGTGGGCTCGGTCTCGAACGGCAACGCCGACCTGCAGGCGATCGGCCTGTCGCACCACTTCAAGGTGTCGGTGGCGGCGCACCAGCTGGGCTGCAGGAAGCCGGACGCGGCGATCTTCCACGCCGCCTGCGCCAAGCTGGGCGTGGCCCCTGAGGATGCGGTCTACGTGGGCGACGATGTGCTGCTCGACGTGCAGGGCGCCCAGCGCGCCGGCCTGCGCGCCGTGTGGCTGAACCGGCGCGGCAGCACGGCGCACCTGGAACATGAAGTGGTGCCCGATGCGATCGTCAGCAATTTCGATGAACTGCTGGCCTGGCTGGCCAGGGAGCATGGCTAGGCAATGCAAGCCGCCGGCTGCAAGCTGCACGCCGCACGGCTGAACGTGCATAATAAGCACAGCGTTGGTGGTACACCGATGTTGTCGTACCCCTGTCCTTGCGTCTGACCGATTGATCATGAAACTCGAACCTCGTGCACAAACCCTGCTGAAAGCGCTGGTGGAGCGGTACATCGCCGACGGCCAGCCGGTTGGCTCGCGCGCGCTGTCGAAAATTTCCGGACTCGACCTGTCGCCGGCGACCATCCGCAACATCATGGCCGACCTGGAAGAGATGGGCTACGTCGCCAGCCCGCATACCTCCGCCGGCCGCATTCCCACTCCGCGCGGCTACCGCATTTTTGTCGACACCCTGCTGACCGTGCAGCCGCTGGACGAGCAGTCGGTGGAGCGGCGCATCAATTTGCAGGCGCACCAGCCGCACAAGCTGATCGCCAATGCGGCGCAACTGTTGTCCTCGCTGTCGCAGTTCGCCGGCGTGGTGACGAGCCCGCGGCGCGAATCGGTGTTCCAGCAGATCGAATTCATCCGCCTGTCGGAAAAGCGCATCCTGCTGGTGATCGTCGATCCGCGCGGCGACGTGCAGAACCGCCTGCTGCTGACCGACCTGGACTACACGCCCAGCCAGTTGACCGAATCGGCCA
>JBKHWY010000601.1:0-2815 GCA_046566285.1 Gammaproteobacteria bacterium
AAACGCGGTGGCCATCGCCGCCTCGGAAGTGGTGCGCATCGCCAACACCCGCGTGGGCGAAGGCTTTGTGGCCGTGTCGCCGGAAGCGTGCAAGAAGTTCTGGCTGGACCGCGCCAAGACCGCGGCGATTGCCAAGCACACCAACGCCTTCAAGATCAACGAAGACGTGGTGATCCCGCTGAACCGCATGGGCGAGTACACCGACGGCATCGAGCGCATCAACGTCGAACTGTCGATCCGCAACAAGTTGAAACTCGTCACCGAGCTGCGCGGCTTCATCGCCACCGGCAACCTGCCGATTGCCAAGAGCGACGACAACTACGAGCAGGGCATCGGCCGCGCCGAGATGCTGGGCGACCGCGTCACCCAGGCCGAGCAGTTGCTCGAACAGGTGCAGGCGCGCTGGGTCTATGTGCTCGAAAACCTGGACAAGCCGCTGGCCGAAGCACGCGAATCGCTGCAGCAGCTGGGCCTGGAAGGCCTGGCCAGCGCATTCGATGCGCGCCTGTTCAGCCAGCCCCAGGCGACACTGTTCGACGTCGTGCAGGACCGCACCGTGCGCATCTCGTGGAAGCAGGAAATCCGCGCCCAGCTGCGCCAGATCTTCAGCGGCGCGGCCTTCCAGCCAATCCTGGAAGAAGCTGCCGCCATCCACAAGCGCGTGCTGCGCTCGCGCGTGTTCGTGGCGCTGCACATGCACGCCGGTGACGGCAATGTACACACCAACCTGCCGGTCAATTCGGACGACTACGAAATGCTGCAGGACGCGCACGAAGCCGTGGCGCGCATCATGAAGCTGGCGCGCGCGCTCAACGGCGTGATCTCGGGCGAACACGGCATCGGCATCACCAAGCTGGAATTCCTCACCGATGAAGAACTCGGCCCGTTCCGCGACTACAAGCTGCGCGTTGATCCGGAAGGCCGCTTCAACAAGGGCAAACTGCTGAACCTGCCCGAGTACGAAGCCGACCTGCGCAATGCCTACACGCCCTCGTTCGGCCTGATGGGCCACGAATCGCTGATCATGCAGCAAAGCGATATCGGCGAGATCGCCAACAGCATCAAGGACTGCCTGCGTTGCGGCAAGTGCAAACCCGTGTGCACCACCCACGTGCCGCGCGCCAACCTGCTGTACTCGCCGCGCGACAAGATCCTGGCCACCTCGGCCCTGATCGAAGCCTTCCTGTACGAAGAACAGACCCGCCGCGGCGTGTCGATCCGCCATTGGGAGGAGTTCGAGGACGTGGGCGACCACTGCACGGTGTGCCACCGTTGCGTGACGCCATGTCCGGTCAACATCGACTTCGGCGACGTGTCGATGAACATGCGCAACCTGCTGCGCAAGATGAACAAGACCAGCGTCAAGCCGGCCCATAAGGCGGCCATGTTCTTCCTGAACACCAACGACGCCAGCACCATCAACGCCACCCGCAAGGTGATGACCGCCGCCGCCTTCCCGGCCCAGCGCCTGGCCAACACCGTGCTCAAGGGCGTGGCCAAGGAACAGACCAAGGCGCCGCCGCCGTCCACCGGCAAACCCGGCGTGGTCGAGCAGGTGATCCACTGGGTCAACAAGAAGCTGCCCGGCGGGCTGCCCACCAAGACCGCGCGTGCCCTGCTGGACATCGAGGATAACAAGGTCATCCCGATCATCCGCAACCCCAAGCAGACCAATGCCGACACCGAAGCCGTGTTCTATTTCCCCGGCTGCGGCTCGGAGCGCCTGTTCTCGCAGGTGGGCCTGGCCACCCAGGCGATGCTGTGGGAAGTGGGCGTGCAGACCGTGCTGCCGCCGGGTTACCTGTGCTGCGGCTACCCGCAACGCGGCGCCGGCCAGTACGACAAGGCCGACAAGATGATGACGGACAACCGCGTGCTGTTCCACCGCATGGCCAACACGCTGAACTACCTCGACATCAAGACCGTGCTGGTCTCGTGCGGCACCTGTTACGACCAATTGGCCACCTACGAATTCGACAAGATCTTCCCCGGCTGCCGCATCATGGACATCCATGAATACCTGCTGGAGAAGGGCGTCAAGCTCGAAGGCGTGACGGGTACGCGCTACATGTACCACGAGCCTTGCCACGATCCGATGAAGCTGGGCGACTCGGTCAAGACCGTCAATGCGCTGGTCTCGACGGTGGACAACGTCAAGATCGAGAAGAACGAGCGCTGCTGCGGCGAATCGGGCACCTTCGGCATCTCGCGTCCGGACATCGCCACCCAGGTGCGCTTCCGCAAGGAAGACGAGATGCGCAAGGGCGCCGACAAGCTGCGCGAAGACGGCTTCAAGGGCGAAGTCAAGATCCTCACCAGCTGCCCGGCCTGCCTGCAAGGCTTGTCGCGCTACAACGAGGATTCGGACACCAAGGCCGACTACATCGTCATCGAGATGGCCAAGCACCTGCTGGGCGAAACCTGGCTGCAGGACTACGTCGCCAAGGCCAACAACGGCGGCATCGAACGCGTGCTGGTGTAAGCATGGCCGGCGCCTGCGAGCTGTGCCACCTGGCCGTTCCACCCGTCTATCAGGATGACAAGCTGTCCGTCATCCTGGTGGACGACGCCGCCTATCCCGGCTTCGCCCGTGTGATCTGGAAGCAGCACGTGCGCGAGATGAGCGACCTGTCCGCCGCCGATCGGGCGCACATCCACGAAGCGGTGCACCGGGTCGAGCTGGCCGTACGCGCCACGCTGACGCCCTTGAAGGTCAACGTGGCAAGTCTCGGCAACGTGGTGCCGCACCTGCACTGGCACGTGGTGGCGCGCTTCGCGTGGGACAGCCACTTCCCGCAGCCGATCTGGGGTCCCG
>JBKHWY010000602.1:0-2796 GCA_046566285.1 Gammaproteobacteria bacterium
GAGATGCTGGAAGTGGGCTTCCAGCTGTATTCGGACATGCTCAACGAAGCGGTGCGCTCGCTCAAGGCCGGCAAGGAGCCGGACCTGGCCGCGCCGCTGGCCACCACCACCGAAATCAACCTGCACGTGCCGGCCCTGCTGCCGGCCGACTTCTGCGGCGATGTGCACGAGCGCCTGTCGATCTACAAGCGGCTGGCCAACTGCAATGACCAGGGCAAGATCGACGACATGCAGGAAGAACTGATCGACCGCTTCGGCAAACTCCCCGATCCCGTCAAGGCGCTGATCGAGACGCACCGCCTGCGCATTGCGGCCAAGGCGGTGGGCATCATCAAGATCGATGTGCATGGCGAAGCGGCCAACCTGCAATTCATGGTGAACCCGCCGATCGACTCGATGCGCATCATCACCCTCATCCAGAAGAACCGCCACATCAAGCTGGCCGGCCAGGACAAGCTGAAGGTCACGGCCAACATGCCGGACCTGGCGGCGCGGGTCACCCAAGTCAAGAACACCATCAAACAACTGACAGCATAACAATGAACAAAATGAACCTGGTTTTGCAGGGGCCGGACGCGACCCTTGAAACGCTGCATCGCGTGGCCGCGCTGGCGACTCCGGCGCGCATCGTCGAACTCTCCGAGCATGCGATCCGCTGCGAGCAGGTGGCGTTCTGGGACGGCTTGAAGCGCAGCGTGGAAGTCGCCGCCGACGAGGCCAGGATCGATGCCACCTTCATCGAAGCCGGCGTGTCGCTGGAGAGCTTCCAGCTGGTGGCGATGGACATGGATTCGACCCTGATCACCATCGAGTGCATCGACGAGATCGCGGACATGCAGGGCCTGAAGCCTCAGGTGGCGGCCATCACCGAGGCGGCCATGCGCGGCGAACTGGATTTCTCGGAAAGCCTGAAGCGCCGCGTGGCCCTGCTGGAAGGGCTGGAAGCGGCGGCGCTCCAGCGCGTGTACGACGAGCGCCTGGCCATTTCGATGGGCGGCGAGAAGATGCTGGCGGGCGTGAAGGCGGCGGGTCTCAAGACCCTGCTGGTGTCGGGCGGCTTCACCTTCTTCACCGAACGCCTGCAAGAGCGCCTTGGACTGGACTACACCCACGCGAACGTGCTGGAAATCGTGGCCGGCAAGCTGACCGGCCGGGTGGTGGGTGGCATCGTGGACGCGGACGAAAAGCGCCTGACCGTCAAGCGCGTGTGCGAGGAGCTGGGCTGCTCGTCGTCGCAGGCGATCGTCATGGGCGATGGCGCCAACGACCTGCGCATGATGGGCATTTCCGGGCTGTCGGTGGCGTTCCGCGCCAAGCCGGTGGTGCGCGCGCAGGCCAATGTGGCGCTGAACTATTCCGGCCTGGATGGCCTGCTGAACGTGCTGGCCTGATTGGGCACGCGATTTTTTGGTTTTATTTCCGCTTCCCCACCCTCTGTAACACGGTGTAATTCCGTGTGCGGCCTGTTGGCGTTTTGCGCTAGATTGACAGTCGCAAGGGAAGGAACTCACATGAACAAGCTGATCGTTGTGACAATGCTGGCCGCACTCGGCGGGTGTGCGAGCACGCCCTACGACCACTATGGCTACAATTACGCCCAGCCGGCGGACCCGTCCCAGTGGCGCGTGGTATCCGTCACGCCGGTCCCGAAAGGCACGGCCGAGCGCATTGCGCGCGAATCCGGCAGCGGCGCCAGCGTCGAATATTCGTCCACTCCGGTGTACACCGAGCCCGCCCCGGCGGTGGTGTACCAGCCGGCGCCCGTGTATGTCCCGGCGCCGGTCTATGTGGAACCCCAGTACGTCTACCCGCCCGTCTCGCTGAGCCTGGGCTTCGTGTTCGGCCGTCACTGGGGGGGGCGCATGCATGGAGGCCGCGGCCACTGGCGCCGCTAGGTCTTCTCGTCTGCCTGAATCAACCGTCCACGGACGGCGCCGCCATCCGCGTACAATCATTGTTTTGTACCGGACTGGCGCCACATGAGTTCACCGCAAGCCTTCAGCGGGCGCGACTACCTCGCCGCCCTCTGTGTCGTGCTGATCTGGGGTACCAATTTCGTTGCCATGAAGCTGGGCTTGCGCGAGCTGTCGCCCTTCCAGCTGGGCGCCGGCCGCTATCTGTTTGCCGTGCTGCCGCTGATTGCCTTCGTACGCCCGCCCCGGCTGCCGGCCAAATGGGTGGTGCTGTACGGCCTGTTCCAGGGCATCGGGCAGTTCGGCCTGCTGTTCCTGTCGCTGCGCGTCGGCATGTCGGCCGCGCTGGCGTCCGTGATCCTGCAAACCCAGGTGTTCTTTACCGCCTTCTTCGGCGTGGCCGTGCTGGGCGAGCATATCCATCGCCCGCTGCAGATCGGCCTGAGCCTGGCGGCCCTGGGCCTGGCATCCTTCGGGCTCGGTATCGTGGGCCCCGGCGGCAGCGCCAGCGGCACCAACCTGGCCGGCTTCGCGCTGTGCCTGGGCGGCGCAGCCATGTGGGCCGCGTCCAACATCGTGGTGCGGCGCGCCCAGCACAGCACCCCGGATTTCCAGGTCGTGCCCTTCATGGTCTGGAGCAGCCTGGTGCCGATCGTGCCGTTCGTGCTGCTGTCGCTGGCCTTCGATCCGCCCATGGCGTCGCTTTACCTGCACTGGCCGACCCTGGCCTCGACCGCCTACCTGGGCTGGTTTGCCACCATCGGCGGCTACGCGCTCTGGACAGGTTTACTCAAGCGCCATCCGGTCAACAGGGTGGCGCCCTTCAGTCTGGGTGTGCCCGTGGTCGGCATCGGCGCCGGGATGTTGTTGCTGGGCGACGTCA
>JBKHWY010000603.1:0-2770 GCA_046566285.1 Gammaproteobacteria bacterium
CCATGTACTCGTTCGCCAACAGCGAGCGCATCTTCGGCGTGAACGCTTCGGTGTCGTACACGGACCGCGCCTCCAAGCAGAACAAGGCCGTGACGGACAGCTGGAACTACCGCGATGTGGCGATGATCGACGGCGACTTCAATTCAGTCGGCCTGACGCGCGCGAACGTCCAGACCCGCAAGCTGTACATGCCCCAGAGCTTCGGCTTCCAGGTCGAGGATGAGCGCCGCAAGCGCCTGGTCGGCAACCTGGCCGTGCAATTCAACCCTTCGCGCGACTGGAAGCTGAGCGCGGACGCGCTGTACTCGCGCCTGGACCAGAAGAACGCGGTGATCGCCGTGAGCGACTGGAACAACCCGGTGCAGCTGGGGGTGAAGGTCGATGCCAACGACCAGGTGACCGGCTTCCTGCGCCCGGGCGCGACCTTCTACGCGAACAATCCGGCCTTGACCGGCGAAGGGGGCGTGCTCACCGAAGCCAATTCCAACGACATGATCGTCAAGGGAGCGGACCGGCTCTCGAGCACCAAGGCATTTGGACTGAACTCGAAGTGGAACCTGGCGCCGGAATTCAGGCTGGAAGGCGACGTGTCCACGTCGCGTACCGAGTCGCACTCGCCCGACATGTGGGTGGTCGCGGGGATGGTGCCGAAGAACGGCGACGTGCTCAGTTTCGGCCCGCTGCCATCCTTGCGCTTTGGCGACCCGATCACCGATCCGAACCAGGTGCGCGCCCATGCGGTGTCGTACAGCCAGATCGCCAAGGGCGACAAGATCGGGGAAGGGCGCTTGAGCCTGGCCTGGGATCATGCGATCGGCGTGTTCCAGGGCGTGAACACGGGCGTGGCCTACTCGACCCGCAAGGTGACCAACACCCGCTACAGCAGCGACGCGTGGAATGCCTTCAGCGGCTACCACGTGGCGCTGCCCTCCAACCTGTTCACCCAGCGCACGCTGGACAACTTCTTCGGCAGCCCCGGCCAGGTGCCATCAAACTACCTGAGCTTCGATCCCTACGCGTACATGGATTACCTGAACCAGCCGTCGCTGCTGCCGCAGTCGAACGATCCGGCCCTGTACGCCGACAAGAGCAAGTATCCGAACGGGCCGATGGCGATCGATTACACCCGCCCGTCGATGTGGGGTGTGCGCGAGAAGGTCGCCAGCCTGTTCGTCGATACCCGCTGGGAGGGGCAGGGCTGGTCGGCCAATGCGGGCGTGCGCATGGTGCGGGTCGATTCCAGCTCGACCGGCGTCAGCCGCACCCTGCTGTCCGCGACCAAGAGCCCGAACGACACCACCTACATCCTGAACTGGGGGCCGTCGGCCACCACCACGGTGGAGAACAGCTACCACAGCGTGCTGCCCTCGGCGAACCTGAAGTTCGACCTGACGCCCGACATGATGCTGCGCCTGGCCGCATCCAAGACCGAGACCCGGCCGACCTTGAACCAGATGGGCGTGGACAACTGGTACGGCGGGCGCTATGGCGACGTGCAGACGGGCGGCGGCAACCCCTACCTGCAGCCGATGAAGGCGCGCAACCTGGATGTGTCGTACGAGTGGTATCTGTCGAAGACCAACTACTTCAGCGCCGCCGCGTTCCAGAAGAAGGTCTCGGACTTCCTCGAGACCCGGCTGGTGGACATGCAGATCCCGCAGTACGGCGAGACGGTGCACGACACCCGCGTGCGCAATGCCCTGAAGGGTGACATCAAGGGCGTGGAGATCGCCGGGCAGTATGCTTTTGACGCCGGCTTGCCCTGGCTGGAGGGCTTCGGCCTGGCCGCCAACTACACCTATGTCGACGCCAAGGCGCAGCGGGCCAGCGACAGCGGCAGCCAGCGCTGCGGCTACCCGGGCCTGTCGCCGCAGTCGTACAATGCCTCGGTGTTCTACGAGAACACCCGCATGCAGGCGCGCCTGGCCTACAACTGGCGCAACAAGTATTCGCTCGATTGCGGGGGCGGCAGCACCTTGCCGCGCAACCGCGCCGCCTACGGCCAACTGGACGCCAGCCTGCGCTACAACGTCACCCCGTCGATCGCCCTGTACCTCGATGCGATCAACCTCGGGGACAAGACCACGCGCGAATACGCCAGCAACGAGAGTCAGTTCCTCACCCTGGAATCGGTGGGCCGGCGCGTCAACTTCGGGCTGCGCTTTGGGCTGTAGTGGCGCTATGATGGTGGCCATGAGACCGATCCATCTGCTTGCCGCCCTCGCGGCCATCGCGCTGTGCGCCTGCGCCTCAGCCAACCCCCGCGCTGGCGCCGACTTCCAGGTCACGTCCGTCGATGTGGGCAAGGAGCGCCTGGTGCTGTTCGAGTACGACGCACAGCACCGACCCTACCGCTCGTTCGCCCGGGTGGCCGAGGCGCTGGCCAGGCAGGGCAAGCAGTTGCGCTTTGCCATGAATGGGGGGATGTTCGAAGCCGACGGCAGCCCGGTGGGGCTGCTGGTGATCGACGGCCGCGAACTGGCGCCCCTGAACCGCAAGAGCGGGGCCGGTAACTTCTACCTGAAGCCCAACGGCGTCTTCGCACTCACGCGCAGCGGTCCGCGCGTGGTGGCCACCGACGACTATCCGGCCATCGCGTCCGAGACCGTGCATGCCACCCAGTCCGGCCCCATGCTGGTCAAGGACGGGATCATCAACCCGCTGTTTTCGCCGACGTCGACATCGCGTTACATCCGTAACGGCGTGTGCGCCGTGGGGAGCACCGTGCACCTGGTGATCTCGAACGTGCCCGTCACCTTCCATGAGATGG
>JBKHWY010000604.1:0-2762 GCA_046566285.1 Gammaproteobacteria bacterium
GCCTTCCGTCGTATCGGCGCCACGCAACAGTGGCTTTCCGATACGGCGGAAGGCGCTTCGCTTTTGATGGCTGCGGTGATAGGATGCCCTGGCCGAACACGTTGATCCAGCTCAAAAACAGGTCAAAAATGCAATCAATTAATGACAAGCTCATCGAGGCGATCACCTTCCAGAACCAGGGCAACGCGGCCGACGCGACCCGTGTGTTCAACGATGTGCTGGCGCACGATGCCAACAACGCGGCCGCGCTGTATTCGCTGGCGCTGATCGCGCACCAGCACGGCGACAATGCGCAAGCCTTGGCGATGATCGAGCGCGGGGTGGCGGCGGCGCCCGCCTACGCGCCCATGCACTTCGTGCGCGGCGCCATCCTGCAGGCCGTGGGCCGCAAGGACGAGGCCTTGGCCGCGTACGACGAGGCGCTGCGCCTGCAGCCGGATTACACCGAAGTGCTGATCAACAGCGGCGCGCTGCTGCGCGATATGCTGCGCCACCTGGAAGCGCTGGACCGCTTCAACAAGGTCCTCCTGATCAACCCGGACCACGTGGGCGCGCTGGCCAACTGCGCCATCATGCTTACCGAATTCAAGCAGGGCGAAGAAGCCATCAAGCGCTTCGAGCGCCTGCTGCAGCTGGCGCCCGATTTCGACTACGGCCTGGGCCTCCTGTACTACGAGCAGCTGCACATCTGCGACTGGCAGAACGCCGGCACGCTGCCGCAAAAGATCATCGAAGGCGTCCAGGCCGGCAAGCGCGCCTGCAAGACGCTGGCGCTGATGGCCGTGACCGACCAGGCCAGCGACCATCTGACCGCCGCCAAGGTGTTCGGCGCCCACATGTTCCCGCAGCAGGCTGTCCAGCTGTGGAAGGGCGAGCGCTATCGCCACAAGAAGATCCGCATCGCGTACATCTCGCCCGATCTGCGCGAGCACCCGGTGGGCCACCTGATGGCCGGGATCTTCGAGCGCCACGACAAGAACCGCTTCGAGACCTACGCCTATTCGCTGGGGCCGGACGACGGCAGCCGCCTGCGCGCGCGCATGCTGAAAGCGTTCGATCACTTCATCGACGCGCGCACCATGGGCTCGGCCCAGATCGCCCAGCTGATGCGCGAGCACGAGATCGACGTGGCCATCGACCTGGCCGGCTACACCTCGGACTCGCGCACCGACGTGTTTGCGTACCGCCCCGCGCCGGCGCACGTGAACTACCTGGGCTATCCCGGCACCTTGGGCGTGCCCTACATGGACTACATCCTCGCGGACCAGTACGTGATCCCCGAGGGCGACCAGAAGTTCTACACCGAGCAGGTGGTCTACCTGCCCGACACCTACCTGCCCACGGATGTCAGCGTGCAGATTTCCGAGCGTACCCCCACGCGCGCCGAATGCGGCCTGCCGGAGACGGGCACGGTGTTCTGCTCCTTCAGCCACGACTACAAGATCTCGCCTCACCTGTTCGACATCTGGATGCGCATCCTGCAGCGGGTGCCGGACAGCGTGCTGTGGCTGATGTCGCGCGTGGAGATCTCCAAGACCAACCTGCGCAAGGAAGCGGCCAAGCGCGGCATCGCGCCCGAGCGCCTGATTTTCGCCGAGCGCGTCAAGCACGTGGAAGACCACCTGGCGCGCTACCGCCAGGCCGACGTGTTCCTCGACACCCACCCGTACAACGCCCACACCACGGCGGCCGATGCGCTGATGGCCGGCCTGCCGGTGGTCACCTACATGGGCAAATCCTTCCCGTCGCGCGTGGCCGGCAGCCTGCTGCACGCGATCGGCATGACCGACCTGATCACGCATACGCTGCAGGAGTACGAAGACCTGGTGGTCAAGCTGGCAAGCGAGCCGGCGCTGCTGGCCGATGCGAAAGCCCGAATTAAGGCGAATAGGGACGTTTATCCTCTGTTTGATACCGAGCGCTTTTGCCGTAATCTGGAGGCTGTCTACACGGCGATGTGGCGCAAGACCGAGCTCGGAGGGGCGCGCGACGCACTGGCCGGATCTTAGTATCGGAACCCAAGTGACTCCAGACCGCACCCTGCACATCTTCTATCGCCACGTTCATATCAAGGCCGACAAGACCAGCCGCGACCCCAACAAGGCGCGGCCCGAGTGGTTCAGTCATGAACTGTGCTTTCGCAACCTGCTGCAGACGATTGCGGCCGATCCGCTGGGCGAGCGCGTGCGCCTGACCGTGGTGTACGACGGCTCGCTGGAGGACTTCACCGCCGACTTCATCGCGCGCTATTACGCGGCCGCGCCGGAGCGCATCAATGTGCAGTTCATCAAGGGGGGCAGCGACCTCAATTCCTTCCTGATCACGCTGCACGTGGCGCGCACGGCCGACATCGCGCCCACCGACATCGTGTACTTCCTGGAGAACGACTACCTGCACCAGCCGGGCTGGATCAGCAAGGTGTTCGAGCTGTATGCCAGCGGCCACGCGTTCGACGTGCTCGGCCTGTACGACCATGCGGACAAATACTTCCTCGAGATGTACCGTGGCCTGAGCGCGCAGGTGGTCCACAGCGCCAGCCACCACTGGCGTACCGCGCCCTCCACCTGCGCGTCCTTCATGCTGGAACGGCAGAAGCTCGAGCGCGACTATGCCGTCCTCAGCTCGGGCCAGACCGATTACTACTTCTTCACCAGGCTGATCGCCGAAGGCGGCCGGGTGCTGCTCACGCCCCTGCCTGGCCTGTCGACGCACTCGATGAACGGCTACCTGAGCCCGACGGTGGACTGGGCGAGCCTGGCCGC
>JBKHWY010000605.1:0-2756 GCA_046566285.1 Gammaproteobacteria bacterium
AGATCCTGTTCGAGCAAGCCGGCAGGATCGTCGGGTTCGCCCTGTCGCAGCGGATCGACAGCAGCGCTGCGCTGCGCCAGGTCAGCGCCGCCGCACTGCCGCCCGCGCATGCGCCGACCGGGCATGCGCTGCTGCTGCTGGCCTGCGCGGCGCCGAGCGACCCGGTGCGCGCCGCGCTGCTGGCGGCCCTACGGGCGCTGGCGCAGCGCAGCGGGATCGGCGCGCTGGCGCTGGTGGGCTGGTGCATGCACGCCCAAGCGCAGTCCGCGCAGGACTTCCACGGCTATCTGGCGACGGCGCTGCGCAGCGGCTGGACCAGCGAACCGGCGCTGGAAGCCCATGTGCGCCAGGGCGCGCGCGTGCTTGGCTTTATCGAAGACTACCGGCCCGCCGCCGCGCCGCACTTCGGCTACGGCGTGCTGCTGGAATACGAGATCGAAGCTGTCACCGAAGCGCCCCAGCCGCTGGAGCGGCGCATGCGCGCCATCACCCGCCAGTACCCCGAAGTGGTGCCGCTGGCGCTGACGGGGGAGGGGCCGCTGACTTTCTGGATCCATCCGATGTCCGGCGATGTCGGCATGTACAACCGCCTGGCCGCGCGCATGGGTGGCGCCATCCGCATGATCGGCCTGCGTGCGCGCGGCTTCCTGGTGGCCGAGCGCGCGCCGATAGCGGACCTGGTGGAGATGGCGCGCTACTACGCCGAGTGCATCGTCGCGCTGGAGCCGCACGGTCCGTATCACCTGGCCGGCTTTTCGGTGGGCGGCACGATTGCCTATGAAGTGGCGCGTCAGCTGCAGTTGCAGGGAAAATCCGTGCGCAGCCTCGTGATGGTCGAAGCGCCACTGCTGTCCGAGCAGGACCGGCCGCTGTTCCAGTCCTCGGCGCGCAATAACCTGCTGGTGAACGCGAACTTCCTGCTGGTGACGCTCCTGAGCATGGACCCGGCCTTCAAGAAGGCCCTGGAAAATCGCGAAGTGGCGTGGAAGGACGTGCAGATCGACGACAGCGAGATTGCCGATGTGGCCGACGCGGACGTGCTCGGGCGCCTGGTGCAGTTGTGCCTCAAGCGCGACGTCAAGCTGTCGGCCGACGAAGTCGCCTTCAAGCTGGCGTCCATGGCCGATGTGCACATGGCCAACCTGCAGGCGACCCAGCGCTACCAGGGCGAGCGCCTGCCGCGCGCGCATGAAGTCAATGCCTTCGTGTTCCGCACGCGCGAAGGGAAGGTCGCATCGAGCATCCTGCGCAACCCCGAGTACATCGAACGGGTGCAGGCTGCCCACGGCTCGCTGCTGCCGCTGCTGACCGCGTGGAGCGCGCTGCTGCCCGGGCTGTCGACCGTGCTGCTCGATGGCGACGACCACTTCGACATCCTGCGGTCGAAGGAAGGGATGCAGAAGTTCTGCGCCCGCTGCATCGAGATCTTCGGCGCCGCCGCGCCCCAGCCCCCCGCGACCGCCGGCGCGCCCGCCACCGAAGCGGTGGCGATCATCGGCATGTCGGGGCGCTTTCCCGGCGCCCCGGACGTGCACCGCTTCTGGGATAACCTCAAGCAGGGCGTGAGCAGCATCGCCGAAGCGCCGTCGGACCGGGGATGGCACATCGACCAGTATTTCGATCCGGTGGCGCAAACCCCCGGCAAGAGCTACTCGAAGTGGGGTGGATTCCTGTCCGACGTGGACCAGTTCGACCCGCTGTTCTTCGGCATCGCGCCCCGCGAAGCCGAAGTCATGGACCCGAGTGAACGGATCTTCCTGCAGGAGTGCTGGCGCGCCATCGAAGATGCCGGCTATGCCCCCGCGCGCATCAGCGGACGGCCATGGGGCGTGTTCGCCACCGCCAAGGGCGACTACGCCTATCACATCCACAAGAGCCACGACACCTATCTGGCGCCCACGGATTCCTCCGGCCCGGCGCGGGTATCGTATCTGCTCAATCTGGTGGGGCCGGCCGTCAGCGTCGATACGGCATGCTCCTCGACGCTCACCGCTGTCGCCTACGCCTGCGACAGCCTGGTGCTGGGTAACTGCGAAGTGGCCATTGCCGGGGGCGGCGGGATCTATTCGACGCCGAACTTTTTTGTCGCCTCCAGCCAGTCCTTGCTGTTCTCCCCGGACGGCGTCTGCGCGCCCTTCGACCACCGCGCCAACGGCACGGTGATGGGCGAGGCTGTCGGCGTGGTGGTGCTCAAGCTGCTCAAGCATGCCTTGCGCGATGGCGATCCGATCCACGGTGTGATCCGGGGCTGGGCCACCAACCAGGATGGCAAGACCAACGGCATGACGGCGCCCAGCGTGACGTCGCAAACGCGGCTGCAGAGCCATGTGTACAAGAAGTTCGGGATCGATTGCGCGCGCATCGGCATGGTCGAGTCGCATGGTACCGGCACCCGCCTGGGCGACCCGATCGAAGTGCAGGCCCTCACCGCATCGTTCCGCGAAGCGACCGCGCAGGTGGGCTATTGCGCGCTGGGGGCCGTGAAGGGCAATATCGGACACGCGTTTGCCGGCGCCGGCGTGACCGCACTGATCAAGACCCTGCTGTGCCTGAAGCACGGGCAGATTCCGCCCAACCTGAATTTCGAGAAGCCCAACCCCTTCGTCAAGATCGACGGCAGCCCGTTCTACATCAACACGGAACTGCGCGATTGGCCGCAAGGGCAGGGGCCGCGCTGCGCCGCCATCAACAGTTTTGGTGCGACCGGCATCAACGCCCACCTGGTGGTGGAAGAATTCACGCCTGGCGAGCGCGCC
>JBKHWY010000606.1:0-2744 GCA_046566285.1 Gammaproteobacteria bacterium
GATCGGGGCGATCAGGTCGATGATGCGGCCGGTGATGTTCTCCTGGCCGTTCATCTCGCGCTCCAGGCGCAGCGGTTCCTGCGGGTGCAGCGGGGTCAGGTTCTCGAACAGGATGCGGTGCTTGGAGGCTTCCGGCGACTCGCCGTTGACCTTGTCGACTTTCACCAGCGCGAAATAGCGCTCGCCGTCTTTCGGCGTCCGAACTTCACCCTCGATCGAGTCGCCGGTATGCAGGTTGAAGCGGCGGATCTGGGAGGGGGAGATGTAGATATCGTCGGTCGAGGCCATGTAGCTGGCGTCGGGCGAGCGCAGGAAACCGAAACCGTCCGGCAGCACCTCGAGGGCGCCGTCACCGAAGATCTGTTCGCCCGATTTCGCGCGCTTCTTCAGGATCGCGAACATCAGCTCTTGTTTGCGCAGGCGGGCTGCGTTGTCGATATCGAGGCCGATTGCCATCTCCAGGAGGGCGGAGACGTGCATGGCCTTCAGTTCAGATAAATGCATGTGTTGAGTCCCGTGACGGGAGAAAAAGGTAGGGGAGGGAACTGCGTGGGTTAGTCAAATCGGTCGGGGGGAAGGGTTCAGGACTGCTCCGCTTCCCGGCCAGACCTGACAGCAGTGCGGGCGCGCTGCTGTCGCTACGGTGCTGCTGCGGTCAGCGACTTAGATGTTGCTGTCGATGAAGGACGTCAGCTGGCCCTTGGCCATGGCGCCGACCTTCTGTGCGGCGGCCACGCCATTCTTGAACAGGATCAGGGTCGGGATGCCGCGGATGCCGAACTTGGCCGGCACGCTCTGGTTGGCGTCCACGTCGAGCTTGGCGACGAGGATCTTGCCATCGTATTCCTTGGCGACTTCTTCCAGGATCGGGCCGATGGCCTTGCATGGGCCGCACCACTCGGCCCAGAAGTCCACCAGCACAGGACGCTCGGATTTCAGCACGTCTGCTTCGAAAGATGCATCGCTAATATGTTTGATGTTTTCGCTCATGTTTTCCTCAGTGAGAGGTAAGGGGTCAATAACGCCTGGGAGAACTGCCGACCCTGCTTTGCTTGCGATTCGCTTTCAAGCTGCGCCAGCCAGGTTCCTTTTTTTGTTGCAACACAGAGGTGGAGACAGTGTGCGCAAATTCAATCTGTGGAAGGCTGCTAGAGGGTGTCAGGCGGGGATTTAGCCGAATAATAACCTATTTTCAAAAAAGCGGCGTGACATTGTTCGATTTGCAGTGCCGGGCCGTTTCGTGGCCTGTTTTGCCCCTGTTTTGGCTTCGAATTCGGGCGCCGAATTGGGCTCCGACTGCCCCATCCCGCGTCATGCGCCCTTGCGTGCCTGCAGCTGCGCCAGCACCTCCAGGAACTGCTGCGCGCCCAGCGGTTTTTCGAAGGTGTCCACCACGTTCAGGCCCTGGGCCCGGGCCAGGTGTTCGGCCGCCATGCGCACCCCGCTGTCCATTCCCGACAAGAGGACGATCGCGCCGCGATAGCCGGCCTGCGCGGCGGCCTGCATGAACTCGATGCCGTCCATGTCCGGCATCGACAGGTCGCAGATCAACAGGTCGGGCGCCGGGTCGCGCAGCGCACGCAAGGCCCGGCGCGCATCGGCTTCGGTGCGCACGCTGGCGTCGCACAGTTCAGTGACCATGTCGCGCAGGACCGCCAGCATGAAGCGGTCGTCGTCCAGGATCAGGATGCGCGGCGGGGCGCCGCGGCCGGGGATGGGGTCTCTCATGGCGCCCCCGGCCCGGCGTTCGGATCGAGTGGTGCGGCCACCGCGCGCACGTGATCGAGCATCGGCCCCAGGCGCGCGGCCAGCGCCTCTGCGTCGGCCAGGCCGTCCGTGCCGGCACTGGGTGCGATGCGCTCCAGGCGCTCGCACAGTTCGCCCATCCCGAGCGCGCCCACTACGCGTGCGGCCGACTTGATGCGATGCCCCAGTTCGCGGATGCGCGCCAGGTCGCCGCGTGCAAGGCAGGCGTGCAGCTCGGCCAGGCCGGCCTCGGTACTGTCGATGAACTTGGCAAGGAAGCGATGCAGGCGGGCCGGGTCGCTGCCCACCAGCGTCGCCAGGACCGAGAGGTCGATGACGTTGTCGCTGGCAGGTCCCGGCGCATCCTGCATGGCTAGCCCACGCTTCCGGTGAACTGGTACAGGTGGCCGGGGTGCCACATCGTGACCGCCGAGGCGACCCGTCCCCTTGAGCGGGTCCGGCGCCGCAGCACCAGGCAGGCCTGGTGCGCCGCCAAGTCCAGCATGGCGGCGATTTCGCCGGGCGGCGTGAGCGCCTCGATGCTGAAGCTGGCGTCCTGCAGGGGCGCCACCGCCACCAGGTGCTCGTTGGGCGTCATGCGGCTGAAGTCCTGTTGCAGGTAGGCCGGCGCGCTGGCCGGGTTGACCCAGCGGTCTTCGACCTGGATGGGGACGTCGTTTTCAAAGTGGACGATGAGCGAGTGGAACAGCGGGGCGCCCGGCGCCACATCGAATTGCGCGGCCAGCACGCCCGTCGCATCGGCCGCTTCCAGCATGTGCACGCGGCAGGCGTGGCGGTGGCCGCGCTCGCGGATCTCGTCGGCGATGCTGCGGATGTCCACCAGGTTGGCCTGGATCTTGTGCGGGGCGACGAAGGTGCCCGCGCCCTGACGCCGCACCAGCACCTGTTCGGCCGTCAGTTCCCGCACGGCGCGGTTGACGGTCATGCGCGACACCCCGAACTGGCGCACCAGCGCCTGCTCGGACGGCACCAGGTCG
>JBKHWY010000607.1:0-2743 GCA_046566285.1 Gammaproteobacteria bacterium
CGCCCAGCGGCGACGAGCCCGTGGCGCACGACCTTGGTGAGCAGCAGCGGGTCGATGTTGCCGCCCGAGACGACGGCCACCACCGGCGGCTCGAACGCCGTGGGGTCCTGCATGACGGCCGCCACGGCGGCCGGATCGAGCTTGTCGGTGGACTGGGCCTGGACCGCCGGCGCGGTGAGCGCAACGGATAAGCAAACGGCAGCAGCGGCAAACAGACTTTTCATGATGGCCTCCTTCGTCGTGTTGAACGGGTTGCGTTGACACTGTGCGGCGAGGCGTGCCCCGCCGGGACCTCCCAACAACATTTACTCGGCCGCCGGGGTGATCTCCACCTCTTCCAGGTCGGTTTCGACCACGCGCTGCAGGCCCGACAGCTTGGTACCGTCTTCCACCGCGATCAGCGTCACGCCTTGCGTCGCGCGGCCCATCTCGCGGATCTCCGCCACCCGGGTGCGGATCAATACGCCCCCGGTGGTGATCAACATGATCTCATCTTTCGGGTCAACCAGTGTGGCGGCCACCACTTTGCCGTTGCGCTCCGAGGTCTGGATCGCGATCATGCCCTTGGTGCCACGGCCGTGACGGGTGTATTCCGTGATCGGCGTGCGCTTGCCGAAGCCGTTCTCGGTGGCCGTCAGCACCGACTGCTGCTCGTTTTCCGCCACCAGCAGCGCGATCACGTTCTGCCCTTCCTCCAGGTTCATGCCGCGCACGCCGCGCGCCGTGCGGCCCATCGGACGCACATCGTTCTCGTCGAACCGCACGGCCTTGCCGGCGTCCGAGAACAGCATCACATCATGCTCGCCATCGGTCAGCGCGGCGCCGATGAGGAAGTCGCCGTCGTCCAGATCCACGGCGATGATGCCGGCCTTGCGCGGGTTGGAGAAGTCCCGCAGCGGGGTCTTCTTGACGGTACCCAGGCTGGTGGACATGAACACATAATGGTCTTCCGGGAAGGTGCGGTTCACGCCGGACAGCGGCAGGATCACGGTGATCTTCTCGTTTTCCTGCAGCGGGAACATGTTCACGATCGGTTTGCCGCGCGAGTTGCGCGAACCCTGCGGCACTTCCCACACCTTCAGCCAGTACATGCGGCCGCGGTTCGAGAAGCACAGGATGTAGTCGTGCGTGTTGGCGATGAACAGCTGGTCGATCCAGTCCTCTTCCTTGGTCGCCATGGCCTGCTTGCCGCGTCCACCACGCTTCTGCGCGCGGTATTCGGAAATCGGCTGGCTCTTCATGTAGCCGGTGTGCGAGAGCGTGACCACCATGTCCTGCGGGGTGATCAGGTCTTCGGTTTCCAGGTCGGTGGCATTGAGTTCGATGGTCGAACGGCGCACGTCCTTGCCGTTGGCCGCGTACTCGTTCATCACCGCCGTCATCTCGTCCGAGATGATGGCCGTCACCCGCTCCGGACGCGCCAGGATGTCCAGCAGGTCGGCGATGTGGGCCATGATCTCCTTGTACTCGTTGACGATCTTGTCCTGCTCCAGGCCCGTCAGGCGCTGCAGGCGCATCTGCAGGATTTCCTGGGCCTGCTCGTCGGAGAGCTTGTACAGGCCATCGGCCTGCATGCCGTAATGCTTGGGCAGGTGCTCGGGGCGGAACGCTTCGATGCCGCCTTCGGCGCTCTCGGTACGCGCCAGCATCTCGCGCACCAGGGAGGAGTCCCAGGCGCGCGCCATCAGTTCGGTCTTGGCGATCGGCGGGGTGGGCGCGGCCTTGATGATGGCGATGAAGTCATCGATATTGGCCAGCGCCACCGCCAGGCCTTCCAGCATGTGGCCGCGTTCGCGCGCCTTGCGCAGTTCGAACACGGTGCGGCGCGTGACCACTTCGCGGCGGTGCGACAGGAAGCACTGCAGCATCTGCTTCAAGTTCAGCAGCTTGGGCTGGCCATTCACCAGCGCCACCATGTTGATGCCGAAGGTGTCCTGCAACTGGGTCTGCTTGTACAGGTTGTTGAGCACCACTTCCGGCACTTCGCCGCGCTTCAATTCAATCACCACGCGCATGCCCGACTTGTCGGACTCGTCGCGGATGTCGCTGATGCCTTCGAGCTTCTTCTCGCGCACGTTCTCGGCGATACGCTCGAGCAGCGACTTCTTGTTGACCTGGTAGGGCAGCTCATCGACGATGATCGCGATGCGACCGCCGTCCTTGCCGTATTCCTCGAAGTGGGTCTTGGCGCGCATGACCACGCGGCCACGGCCGGTGCGGTAGCCATCGCGCACGCCCGACAGGCCGTAGATGATGCCGGCGGTGGGGAAGTCCGGCGCCGGTATCATTTCGATCAGTTCGTCGATCGAGCAGTCGGGATTGCGCAGGATGTGCAGTGCGCCGTTGATCACTTCCGACAGGTTGTGCGGTGGGATGTTGGTGGCCATGCCGACCGCGATGCCGGACGAGCCATTGATCAGCAGGTTGGGAATGCGGGTTGGCAGGACCGTCGGTTCCTTTTCCTTGCCGTCGTAGTTGGGCTGGAAGTCGACCGTGTCCTTGTCGATGTCGGCCAGGATCTCGTTGGCGATCTTGTCCAGGCGGCACTCGGTGTAACGCATTGCCGCGGCCGAGTCGCCGTCGATCGAGCCGAAGTTGCCCTGCCCGTCGATCAGCGGGTAGCGCAGCGACCAGGGCTGGGCGAGGCGGACCAGCGCGTCGTAGATCGAGCTGTCGCCGTGCGGGTGGTAGTTGCCCATCACCTCGCCGACGACGCGCGCGCACTTGACGTACGAGCGGTCCG
>JBKHWY010000608.1:0-2743 GCA_046566285.1 Gammaproteobacteria bacterium
GGTGATCTTCTTGCGCATGTCGGCGATGTCGGGCAGCCAGCCGGCCTGCTCGTCGCACACGTAATGCACCGGATTGCCGCCCGACAGGCTGACGGCCGCCGTCCACAGCGGATAGTCGGGCGCCGGCACCAGCACTTCGTCGCCGGTGTTGAGCAGGCCGTTCATGGCCATCACGATCAGTTCGGATGCGCCATTGCCGAGATACACGTCATCGATGCTGACGCCCGCCACGCCCTTGCTCTGGGTGTACTGGACCACCGCCTTGCGCGGCGCGAACATGCCCTTGGAATCGGTGTAGCCGGCCGCGTTGTGCATATTCAGGATCATGTCCTGCACGATCTCGTCCGGCGCGGAAAAGCCGAACGGCGCCAGGTTGCCGATATTGAGCTTGATGATCTTGTGGCCGTCCTCTTCCATCTGGCGGCATTTCTCCATGGCCGGGCCACGGATCTCATAGCACACGTCATCGAGCTTGTTCGATTTCAGAATCGGTCGCAAAATAAATCCTGTTGAGTGCGTGTTGCAGTGCGAAAAAAGACCATTCTGCCGAAAGAGGCGCATTTAATCAACCGCCGGGCTTGTCAAATGGCCATGCCGCCCTCACCTATGGCCGTGTGAGGAGGTGCGGCCTCACATTTGCCCGCCACCTTGACTTTGTGGCATGCTAGGACTCCGCAGGTGTCTTGACCCTCTATTCCCATGAAGCTTCATTCCAGCAGCACTCAACAATACCAGACCGTGACGGGCTACGACGACAGCGGCGTCGAAATCAATGCCGAGCGTTTCAATTTCAGCCTGATCGTCATGCCCGAGACCCCGCCTCGCCCCTGGCCGGTGGCGTCCTTCGGCGCGCTCACCGAAGCGCATTTCGAGCAGATCGCCCAGGACGATCCGGACGTGGTCATCATCGGCACCGGCGCGCGCCAGCGTTTCGTTCATCCGCGCCTGATCGCCAGCCTGTCGGCCAAGCGCGTCGGCCTCGAATGCATGGACAGCAAGGCCGCCTGCCGCACCTACAACGTGCTGATGGGCGAAGGCCGCAAGGTCACGCTGGCACTGATCCTCGATCCGAACGACAAGGCCTAGACTGAAACGCCCGGCAACACCCTCCAGGAGAGAACAAGTGGCTCCAAGCCCAACCCCAGCCAACCCCACGCCCACCACCTACGACGACTTTTCCGCCGCCATGACCGGGGAAAAGCGCTTCCAGCTGTCCGGCCGCCCGGCGCGCTACACGGTGCTGTACTTCTACCCCAAGGACAACACCCCCGGCTGCACGACCGAAAGCATCGCCTTCCGCGAGCTGTATCCGCAGTTCCAGGAAGCCCAGACCGAAATCTACGGCATCAGCCGCGATTCGCTGCGTTCGCACGAAGGCTTCAAAGGCAAGCTGGGCCTGCCGTTTGAACTGATTTCCGACCCCGAGGAACAGCTGTGCCAGCAGTTCGGCGTCATGAAGATGAAGAACATGTACGGCAAGCAGGTGCGGGGGATCGAGCGCAGCACGTTTGTCGTTGACGCTCACGGCCGATTGGTGAAAGAATGGAGAGGCGTAAAGGTTCCCGATCACGCCGAAGAAGTGCTGGAATTTGTCAAGGGCCAGCCAAGATAAGGGAAAGCTGTCTTGCCGATCCACCTGTCATATAACCGATTGCACCAGCTATTTTGAGTCACACGGTTTTTACCTACGCATCACTCCAATCTGGCGGCCCGCCCGCCCGGTCATCTTCCGGGTTTGGCCAGCGCCGCACACCCCGCAAAGCCCTCCTCTCGTGTTCGTGTAGTTGCAGCGCGGCGCGCCGTCCCCGCGCCAACGCCGGGGGCTTTTCTTCCGACCTTTTTCAAGATTGAGACTCTGATGCCACTGCCAAAACTCCCCACCAAGCCAGCCACGCTGCTGCTGGCCGAAGACTATCCCAAGGCCGAACCGGGCAAGCCTGTCGCACGTGCGCTGGCGCCGGCCAAGCCGCAACTTTCGGCCGTGCCGGACACCCCGCAGCCGACGCCGGTAAAGAAATCCACGCGCACCAAGGCCGCCCCGGTGGCGGTAGCGGCGCCGGTTGCCGAGCTTACGCCGCAGGTCGCAGCACCAGCGGCCAAGCCGGCGCGGGCCCGGAAGGCCGATCTCAAGGCCGACATCGTCGACGAAACGCCGGTCATCGCCAAGCACAAGCAGGTCGATGCGGCGCCCAAATCCAAGGCCTCGCGCCAGGCCGACCAGGCTGGTAAAACCAAGCTCTTCGTGCTTGACACCAACGTGCTGATGCACGACCCGACCTCGCTGTTCCGTTTCGAGGAGCACGACGTCTACCTGCCGATGATGACGCTCGAAGAGCTCGACAACCACAAGAAGGGCATGTCGGAAGTGGCGCGCAACGCGCGCCAGGTCTCCCGTTCGCTCGACGCGCTGGTGGGCAACCTGGACGACGGCGCCATCGAGGACGGCATCCTGCTGTCCAAGCTGGGCAACAAGGATGCCAAGGGCCGCCTGTACTTCCAGACCCGTTTGCAGGAAGGCGACGTGGTGCCGGAAGGCTTGCCGATCGGCAAGGCCGACAACCAGATCCTGGGCGTGGTGCGCAACCTGGAAAGGGAATATCCGGGCCGCGCCATCGTGCTGGTGTCGAAGGACATCAACATGCGCATCAAGGCGCGTGCGCTGGGCCTGGCGGCGGAGGACTACTTCAACGACAAGGTGCTCGAGGACACCGAGCTGCTGTACGCGGGCTCGCGCGAGCTGCCG
>JBKHWY010000609.1:0-2742 GCA_046566285.1 Gammaproteobacteria bacterium
GCCCAAGCGGGTCGGCGCCATCGCCTATGGTCCGGCGCTGGACGAGCAATGGGGCGTGCCGACCCGCGCGGTGGATTATTTTGACGTCAAGGCCGATGTCGGGGCCCTGTTCGCGCCGCGCCAGTTGCGCTTCGTGAAGGCCGAGCACCCGGCCCTGCATCCGGGCCGCTCGGCGTCCATCGAACTCGATGGCGTGACCATCGGCTTCATCGGCGAACTGCATCCGCGCTGGCTGCAGAAGTACGACCTGCCGCAGGCGCCGGTGCTGTTCGAGGTGGAGGCCGAGGCGCTGCAGCAGCGTCCGCTGCCGGCCTACAGCGAGATTTCCAAGTTCCCGGGCGCCACCCGCGACCTGGCGCTGGTGCTCAAGCAGGGTGTGGCGGCACAGGACGTGCTGGATGCTTTTGCTGCTGAGTTGCAAATAAATCCTGCTGGAAAGATTGTGCAAGCCATTGTTTTATTTGATGAATATCGCGGCAAGGGGCTGGAGGCGGACGAAAAAAGTCTTGCTTTCCGCTTTAGCTTGCAAGATACTCAGACCACTTTGCAGGACGAGGCTGTGGACGCCGTCATGACGGCGCTGGCCTCAGCAGCACAGCAGAAACTGGGTGCGCGCCTGCGTGCCTGAGTGGGGCAGGGCAGGTTCAGGCAGGGCAAGTTCAGGCAGGACAGGGTCATCACCAAAGTTACGAAGGCAGGGCTGGAAAATTAATAATAACGACGTTGATTCCGCGGTGCTTCAGGAAGCGCTGGCAGCCGACCTGCATCGGGCGATGCAGGTGGCCAAGGTGCGCAAGGAAGCCGAGAAAGACCTGCCGACCCTGACCAAGGCCGAGCTGGCCGAGCTGCTGTTCGAGCAGGTTGGCCTGAACAAGCGCGAAGCGAAGGACATGGTGGAGACTTTCTTCGACGAGATCCGCAATGCGCTCGAGCGCGGCGAAGCCGTCAAGCTGTCCGGCTTTGGCAACTTCCAGCTGCGCGACAAGCCGCAACGGCCGGGCCGCAATCCCAAGACGGGCGAGGAAATTCCCATCACGGCGCGCCGGGTGGTGACCTTCCACGCCAGCCAGAAACTCAAGGGCATGGTGGAAGAAGCCAGCCCGCGTCCGGCCGCCTGAGGCGGTCGCACCCGCTGACCGCCGCCCGATCCGGCCATGTTCCTCGAACTCGACACTTAACCATCACCCCGCGACCCGGAGTCCAACACGTACGCCATGAACGATCGTCTGAGCAAGGCTGATCTGATAGTGCTGCCGCCGATCCCGGCCAAGCGCTACTTCACGATCGGGGAAGTCAGTGAGCTGTGCGGCGTCAAGCCGCACGTACTTCGCTACTGGGAACAGGAATTCACGCAGCTCAAACCGGTCAAACGACGTGGGAACCGGCGCTATTACCAGCATCACGAAGTGCTGCTGATCCGCCGCATCCGCGAGCTGCTGTACGAGCAGGGCTTTACCATCAGCGGGGCGCGCAACCGCCTCGATGCCCGCCATGCCGATCCGGCGGGCTTCGACGACACGCAGGTGCCGGTGCTGGACGACGTCCTGGCCGAGCCGGCCGAACCGGCCGAGCCCGCTCCACCAGCCGTCGACATCGAGGCCGTGCGCGCGGAATTGAAGTCGATTCTCTCGCTGCTGCGCCACGGCGTCTGACGCGCAGTCCGGCCGCATCCGAGCGGCCGGCGCCTGCCGGCTACGCTTGCAATATCGTCGCCTGTCCCCATATCGAGGAACGCCGCCCACTTAAGCCGGGCGGGACGCTCCACGCACGGGCGCCAGGTGTCCAGCGTGGTGTGCATGGCTCGGTGACCGTCAAGCGCAGCCCACACGCAACGGTGACAGAGCGTTTTGTATAGAACAGCGGGAGTGCTAGAATACTAACGCATCCGCAGTGCCGGGCATGCTGTTCGCCTCGGGCTCTTCCTATGCCAGGGAAAATTTAAGGGAAGACAATGATACGCGTTGCCATTTGTGACGACCACCAGATTGTAAGAGCAGGTTTCAAACAGATTTTCTCTTCGTCACCGGACTTCGAAGTGGTGGCCGAGGGCGCCACGGGACGTGAGGCGCTCGACATTGCGCGCCGCGAAATCTGCGACGTGCTCCTGCTCGACATCGCCATGCCGGACCAGAGCGGCATCGATATCTTGCGCACCATCCGCCAGGGCCAGCCGAACCTTCCGGTGCTGATCCTGTCCGGCTATCCGGCCCAGCAATACGCGCTCAACCTGTTCAAGATGGGCGCCAACGGTTACCTGAACAAGGAATGCGAAGCGGACGAGCTCAAGACCGCCGTGCGCACCGTGTACCAGGGGCGCCGCTATGTCAGCTCGACCGTCGGCGAACTGCTGGCGCAGAGCTTTGACCGCGATCCCAACACCGCGCTGCATACCGAGCTGTCGGACCGCGAGTTCCAGGTATTCCTGCGCCTGGCCAAGGGCGCCACGGTGTCGGACATCGGCGTAGCGCTGTCGCTGTCGATCAAGACGGTGTCGACCTACCGCACCCGCATCATGGAAAAAATGGGTTTGCAGTCGAATAGCGACCTGACCTATTACGCCATGAAGAACAATCTGCTCGACTAGCACGCTGCCGATTGTCCCGCCGGCGCGGCGCCTGCCGCGTTCGGTTTCTCCTCCGTCAAGCCAGCCCGGTCGTTCCGATCTTGTTGGCTTGACACAGTGCGCCCCCAAGTGTGCGCCGCACGCCACAACCCCACGTTCTGTTAGGGTGCACTGCAGCA
>JBKHWY010000610.1:0-2740 GCA_046566285.1 Gammaproteobacteria bacterium
TGCTGCAGCTGGCCCATGACGGCTACTTCACCGGCGCCTCGGGGCGCAACTGGGATGCCTACGGCAAGGAGGTGCAACTGGACCCCGCCATCACGCTCGCCCAGCAAGCCTTGCTGACCGACCCGCAGACGTCCGGCGGCCTGCTGGTGGCGTGCGACGCGGCCAGCGTGGACGAGGTGCTGGCCCTGTTCGCGCGCGAAGGCTTCGCGCAGGCCGCCGTCATCGGCCGCATGGCGGAAGGCGCGGCCGGCGTGACCGTCAAGGCAGCCGCCCACCGGTAGCTCAACAAATCGAGGGCTTGACAATTCCTCAGGCCCTCATTTACAGTCAAGGCATGTCCACCTCCCTGCATCTGTCGAACCTCCTATCGCTTGGCGCGCTAGCCAAGCTACTAGCTGCACGCGCTTAATTCAGCCGTTCCAGCCGCCCGGCACCCCGCCCGGCGATCGTAGTAAAACCCCAGGAAAGTTCGACCGATGTCCAGCACTTCACGCCGTCTCCCGTTTGCTGCCCTGCCCTTGCCGGCACTGCCATTGCCACGCCTACTGCTAAAGCTACCGATCGGTTGCCTGGCCTAGCGTCCCGTGGCCGCCCGGCAGCCATCCGCCACACCGCGCCGTTGCGCCGCATCCCTGTGCCGTACCCATGGGCCGCACCTCGATGCCGCACCGCCCCCACCCGAATTTCACTATCGAAGGAACCGCATCATGTTGAAAAATCCGTCCACCAAATACCGCGCCTTCCCACCCGTCGACCTGCCGGACCGCCAGTGGCCCAGCCGCACCATCACCCATCCGCCGATCTGGATGAGCACCGACCTGCGCGACGGTAACCAGGCCCTGATCGAGCCGATGAGCGCCGAGAAGAAGCTGCGCTTCTTCGAGCAGCTGATCCAGATCGGCCTGAAGGAAATCGAAGTGGGCTTCCCGTCGGCCTCGCAGATCGACTTCGACTTCGTGCGCAGCCTGGTGGACGAGAACCGCATCCCCGACGACGTCACCATCATCGTGCTGACCCAGGCGCGCGATGAACTCATCCGCCGCACGGTCGACGCGGTGGCGGGCGCCAAGCGCGCCATGATCCACGTGTACAACTCCACCGCGCCGGTGTTTCGCCGGGTGGTGTTCGGCGCCTCGCGCGAAGACATCAAGCAAATTGCCGTCAACGGCACCCGCCTGGTCAAGGAACTGATCGCCCAGCACCCGCAGACCGAGTGGAAGTTCGAGTACACGCCCGAATCGTTCTGCACCACCGAGCTCGATTTCGCCAAGGAGATCTGCGACGCCGTCACCGAAGTCTGGCAGCCCACGCCGGACAACAAGATGATCATCAACCTGCCCTCGACGGTGGAAAGCGCAACGCCCAACGTGTACGCCGACCAGATCGAATGGATGTCGCGCCACCTGGCGCGGCGCGACAGCATCCTCATCAGCGTGCACCCGCATAACGATCGCGGCACCGCGGTGGCGGCCGCCGAACTGGCCGTGCTGGCCGGCGCCGACCGGGTGGAGGGCTGCCTGTTCGGCAATGGCGAGCGCACCGGCAATGTGGACCTGATCACCCTGGCGATCAACCTGTACACCCAGGGCGTGAACCCGGGCCTGGACTTCTCGGACATCGATTCGGTGCGCAAGCTGGTCGAGGAATGCAACCAGATCCCCGTGCATCCGCGCCATCCGTGGGCGGGCGACCTGGTCTACACGGCGTTTTCCGGCTCGCACCAGGACGCCATCAAGAAGGGCTTCGCCCAGCAACAACCCGACGCGCTGTGGGAGGTGCCCTACCTGCCGATCGACCCGGCCGACCTGGGCCGCAGCTACGACGCCATCATCCGCGTCAACAGCCAATCCGGCAAGGGCGGCATGGCCTACCTGCTCGAACAGGAATACGGCCTGGCCCTGCCGCGCCGCCTGCAGATCGAATTCTCGCGCGCGGTGCAGAAAGTGGCCGATGCCACCGGACGCGAGATTGCCGCGGCCGAGATCCACGAGATCTTCCAGCGCGAATACCTCGACCAGGCCGCGCCCTACGCCTACGGCGCGCACCGCCTGGTGGAGGACAGCAGCCGCGCCGAGCCGGTGCAGATCGACATCCGCGTGCAGCATCGCCAAAGCGAGCTGGCCCTGCAGGGCGGCGGCAATGGTCCGATCGACGCTTTCGTCAATGCCCTGGGCCTGAACATCAAGCTGATGGACTACCACGAGCACTCGATCGGTTCGGGCGCCAACGCAAAAGCGGCCTGTTATGTCGAGCTGCGCCTGGATAACGGCCCCACCCTGTTCGGCGCCGGCATCGACAGCAATATCGTCACCGCCTCGTTCAAGGCCGTGCTCTCGGCGGTGAATCGCCAGCTGGCCAAGCGCGAAGCAGCCGAGAGCGCAGCCGCCTGAGGCATTCGCGCGACATCGTCGCCGCCTGCGCGGCGGCGCTCCGGCAAGGGCGGAAAACCCGATGATTTCAGCACTATCATTGATTTTCCGCTCACTACTGTACTGGAGAACACGATGCCGAATCGCCTGCTGTCCCGTGCGGCCGTCACGCTGCTGGCGGCCACCTGTGTGGGCTGGACGCCCGTGCGGGCCGAGATCATCGGCTTCGAGGATGTGGATACCTCGGCCCAGCCGGATTTCCCGTACGCTTACCTGACCGACGTGTATCGGGGCCTCACCTGGGATGGTGAGCGCGGCAGCGAGAGCTGGATCGTGACCGCGCAGACCGAGCTGTGGCTGGGCGTGCCCGC
>JBKHWY010000611.1:0-2736 GCA_046566285.1 Gammaproteobacteria bacterium
CAAAAACGGGCGCCCAAGGCGCCCGTTCTCATTCAAGCAGCGACCATCACTTCGCCGCCACAGCCTTGTCCTGGCTGTTGAGCAGCAGGGTCCAGTACTTGGCCAGGTCGGTCAGGCCGTCGTTGCCCTTCAGGCCTTCGAACACCTTGATCGCATCGGCTTTGCGGCCGGCCTTGGCGTAGGCCACGCCCAGGTGCAGCTTGGCTTCGTCGGCTTTCTTGTCCAGGCCCTTGGCGATGCCCTGTTCCATGAACTTGATGCCCTTGTCGAATTCGCCCATGGTCACGTAGGCGTAGCCGAGGTTGACCAGGCCCGTGCCGTCCTTGGCCTTGGCGGCCGAGGCTTCGCCGCTGGCGATGTTCTTGGCGTCGTCCGCCGCGCCCTTGTTGGCCTTGTCGCGCAGCGCCTTGTGCTTGGCCGCGTTGCCGCCCGTGCCCAGCACGCCCGCGTCGAAGCCCTGGTCCAGCGCTTTCTTCGCTTCGGTCGGGAAGCCGGCCACCAGCGCCAGTTCAGCCATCTCGGTGTACTCTTCCGGCGCCATGGTCTTGATGGCGCTGTTCTGCAGGCGGTAGAAGTCCAGCTGGTGACGGTTGTTGTAGCCCGGTTTGCTCTGCACGCGGTTCAACAGGTCGGTCCAGTAGTCGTCGTTCGGCGCGATCGCCACCAGTTTTTCCAGGCCGGCCACGTAGGCATTCCAGTCCTTCAGCTTGCCGGCCGAGCTGACCAGCAGTTTCAGGTCTTCCGGTTCGGGCGACTTGCCGCTCTTTTCGGCTTCGGCGATGACCGGCTGCAGTTCGTCGCGGGCGGCGGCGAAGTTACCCGACAGGTAGTACGCGCGCACCAGTGCCGAACGCACTTTCTGCGGGGTCTCGCTGATCTGCTGATAGCGCTTGTAGGTCTCGATCGCCTTCGGATAGTTCTTGGCGTTGTAGTAGCTGTTGGCCAGCACGTTGGTGAATTCGGCTTCTTCCTTCTTTTCCAGGCGGCCCGAGGCAATCGCCGCTTCCAGCGCGGCCATCGTCATCGGCTCGTTCTGGGTGGCCGAACCGAGCGCGATGCGCAGGCGGGTCAGCACGTACTGCTCGTACGGATTCAGGTTGGGCATCGCCTCGGCCTGCTTGATGCGGCTCTCCACTTCGGCGAAGTTCTTCTTGGCCATCAAGTCCTTGATGGCGGTGGTGTCGACCAGCTTAAAGATCTCGGGACGCACCTGGTCCTTGGGCGCTTCAGCCTTCGCGGCCGGCTTGTCTTCGGCGTGCGCGCTGCTGAGCAGGACGGGGGCGGCGTTCAGGCCAAGTGCGGCCAGGATCAGGCTGATACGGGCAAGGCGAAACTGGGACATAACAATCCTTAAATCGATAACATTAAAGGGAACCCGCGCAAGTAACGCACGAACCGCTGCGCGCGGAGGAACGGTTTTACATGCCGTTACAGAAGGTACAAGTTCTCACGAGGCGCATATTGTCACACAAACCGCGCAGGCTCGCCGCGTTTCAAGTGCGGTAATGACAATATTTACGCCGTTCAAGATCCGGCGAAACCGGCCACCGGCGCCACCCCGGCCGCGTCCAGCGTTCCGTCCAGCCAGGCCTGCACCGCCTCCAGCGCCGGCGCGGCAAAGCCATAGGTGAGCAGGGCGGGCGCGTCGATGTCGAGCGCCTGGTAGGGGTTCCACAGCGCCAGGTGCAAGTCCGGTTTGAAGTTCGACCTGGCGTGCGGGCCGTAGCGCTTGCGCGAGGTGGAAGCCAGCAGGGTCACGCGGCCATCCTGCGGCAGAGCCGACCAGTCGAAGCGCTCGGCATCCTGGTAAGTCACCAGTTCGACGTCGTACAGCTGCGCCAGCATGGCCGCGACGGTGGCCGCCGGCACGCCCGCTTCGGACACGCCGTCGCTGACCACATCCTGGCGCGCCACCAGCCGCACCGCGCTGCCCGGCGCGGGCCGCTCGGGCTGGCGGTAGGCGGTGAGCGCGCGCCGCCACGCCGTGCGCATCAGGGCGCGATCGTCGTCCTCGCTGTGATAGCCGCAGCTGGCGCAGGGGTAGCGTCCGGCCAGCGCGGCCAGGCGGGCCAGGCGCGCGTCGACCTCCTCCTGCCCCAGGGTGCCGTCCGCCAGCGCGGCGGCGATCGCTTCCACGGTCTGCTGCTGGGTGGCCGGGGTGCCGAGCGCCATCACCATGTCCGCGCCGGCGGTCAGCGCCCGCACGGCGGCCTGGCCCACGCCATAGCGGTGCGCGATGGCGTGCATGTCCATGCCGTCGGTGATGATGACGCCGCGGTAGTCCCATTGCTTGCGCAGCAGGGTGGTGAGAATCCGGCGCGACAGGGTGGCCGGGTAGTCGGGGTCCAGCGCCGGGTAGACGATGTGCGCCGTCATGATGGCCGGCGCCTGCGGGCCGGCGCTGCGGAAGGGCTTGAACTCGAAGGCTTCCAGCTCGGCCAGCGGCTTGTCCACCGTGGGCAGGTCGCGGTGCGAATCGACGTGGGTATCGCCATGGCCGGGGAAGTGCTTGGCGGCCACCTGCACGCGGGCGCCCGCCATCCCCTGGCTGAACGCGGCGGCGTGCGACCCCACGCGGCTGACCGTGTAGCCGAACTCCCGGTGGAAGTGGCCGATCGGTGCGTTGCGCGGCGCGAACGCCGCGCTCGGGACGGTGTCGGCCACCGGCGCGAGGTCGAGCGTGACGCCCGCCGCGTGCAGCTGCCCGCCCCAGGTGCGGGCCCGGGTCCGCAGCGT
>JBKHWY010000612.1:0-2719 GCA_046566285.1 Gammaproteobacteria bacterium
CTCGAGGTGCCGCCGCTGGACGACGACGCGGCCGCGGAGCTGCTGCGGACCCGCTTCCCCGTGCTCGGCGCCCAGGTCCGTCAGCGCGTCCTGACGGCGTCCCAGGGCAACCCGCTGGCCCTGCTGGAGCTGCCCAGCCCCTGGGACGTGCGCGTGCGCCACCTGTGGTTCATCGGGATTGGCATCCAGATTGCCCTGTACCTGCACCGCGCCGTGGGCGTGGGGGTGATGCGCTACTTTCGCGTGCACGCCAGCCATCACGGCAGCAGCGCCGATTCGGTGGCGCACACGCTGCTGGTGTGGGCGGTGCAAAGCACGGTCTGGATTTCGCTGCTGCTGGCCGTGCTGGCCAACCTCGGCATCAATGTCTCGACCTTTGTCGCCAGCCTCGGCATTGGCGGCATTGCCGTGGCCCTGGCCGTGCAGAACATCCTGGGCGACCTGTTCGCCTCGCTCTCGATCGCGGTGGACAAGCCCTTCGAGGTGGGCGACGCCATCAGCGTGCAGGGATTTTCCGGCACGGTCGAGCGGGTCGGCTTGAAGACGACCCGGATCCGTTCCGACAGCGGCGAACAGATCGTGATCGCCAACTCGGAACTGCTGAAGGACACGGTGCGCAACTTCAAGCGCATGAGCCAGCGGCGCGTGCAGTTCGCCCTGCGCATCGATCCGACCACGCCGCCGCAGGTGGCCGAGTCGATTCCCGCGCGCCTGCAGCAGATCGTCGCCGCCCAGGACAAGGTGCGCTTCGAGCGCGCCCACCTGAAATCGGTGGACCAGCAATCCATGGAATTCGAGCTGGTGTACTACGTGCTCGATCCCGGCTTCGGCTTGTACATGGACAAGCAGCAGGCCGTGCTGTTTGGCGTGCTGAACGCCCTGGCCGAGCTGAAGGTCTCCACCTCGCTCGCGCCCCAGCCCGTGCAGTTGCGCGCCAGCCCCGACCTTCCGGCCCCGCAGCCCGATCCCGAGCCGGAGCGCCGCCGCCCCTTCCGCAGCATTGGCAAAGGAGGCTCTGCCTAGCGCCGCGTAGTCAAAATCCTACTTCCGTGGGCGTGCTCAACCGATGGAACACTCCAATCGTGCGCGCCACAATGCGATTTTCAAGCCAGTGGACTGCATCATGCACAACCTGCTCACCGATCATGGCGCCTTGAACGCGCCGGCGCGTCCGGTCTCTGTCCAGGACGAAGCCAAGACCCTGTTCCTTGCCATGCGCGAGGAACCGTATCGCGTGCGCGCCGAAGCGCGCCGCTTCCTCGAGCGCAGCCTGCTTGCCACCCGCACCCAGCCCTGCGATCTGCCGGCCGATCCCGCCGGCCTGGACGCCTGGTGCGAACAGCACACGGTTCGGGTCGGCCAGGCCTACCGCGACTATCTGGCCGAACGCAAGGGCGGCGCGCCGCGCCGCTACTTCCCCAACCAGGCCGGCGCGCTGTACTTCCTGCGCGGCGCCGCGCCCACCAAACTGGTGGACGGGGCCTGGCTGTATGGCGTGCTGAAGCACTGGGGCGATGCCGCCTACCACGGCCTGATCCGCACCTATCTGGAAGAGCTGGGCGACGGTGTCGAAGACAAGAACCACGTGGCGCTCTACCAGAACCTGCTGGCCCGGCACGGCTGCGACCAGTGGGAAGACCTGTCGGACGAGCACTTCGTCCAGGGCGCCCTGCAGCTGGCCCTGGCCACCCACGGCGCGGACATGCTGCCCGAACTGGTGGGCTACAACCTGGGCTACGAGCAGCTGCCGCTGCACCTGTTGATCACCGCTTACGAACTCAATGAGCTGGGCATCGATCCGTACTACTTCACCCTGCACGTCACGGTGGACAATGCCTCGAACGGCCACGCCAAGCGCGCCATCGACGCCGTGCGCCAACTGATGCAGCACGCCAGCGACCCGGCCGAGTTCTGGCGCCGCGTCGTGGACGGCTACCGCCTGAACGACCTGGGCGCCAGCACCAATTCGATCATCGCCTCCTTTGACCTGGATGCCGAGCTCGAACGCATCCTGGTGGCCAAGGGCGCGGTCGGCAAGCACCTGCATAGCGACTACTGCAAGATCGAGGGCCGTGCCATTTCCGACTGGCTGACCGATGCGGCCGACATGCCGGAACTGCTGGCGGCCTTCCAGCGCACCGGCTGGATCCAGCGCGGCCACAAGGCCGAGGAAAGCCGCTTCTGGGGCCTGGTGTCGGGCACCCGCGCGCAAATGTTCGGCGTGTTCAGCGCCTACGAACTGCAGGTGCTGCGCGACTGGATCGAATACAGTCCCGGCCAGCCGGGCCCGCGCGTGGCCAGCTTCCGCGCGCGCCAGCGCGTGCTGGAGTCCGGCATGCCGGAGCGCGTGGCCAGCCATGCGCCGCGCGGACTGATCCGCCAGCAGGCCAGCGACGACCCCAACGGCCTGCGCCAGTTCGAGCTGCAGGTGGCGCAAGCCGGCAGCAAGAGCGCCATGATGGAACTGTTGATTGCGCAGATGTCGCCGGCGCGCCACCACACCCTGACGGGCCTGATGGCAACGCGCATGTACGCGCGCCTGCTGGACGCATGAGCGCGCCGACAGTGAACGCCGAGGGCTTGCTGGCGCTCGGCAGCTACCTGAAAAGCACCGGCTACCGGTTCGTCCGTTACTACACCGGCTCGCAGCGCTACCGCGACAAGGGACCGCCGGTGCTCGGCCTGCGGCTCATCGCTCCGATGCTGGTGACCACGACCG
>JBKHWY010000613.1:0-2710 GCA_046566285.1 Gammaproteobacteria bacterium
TCTTGCCGCCGGTGTACAGCGCGCCGCCGCCTTCATCGCCGTTGGGCGAGCCGTGTTCCAGCAGCTGGATGAGGGCGCGGATGGTTTGCCCGCCCTGGCTGTGGCCCAGCAGGTGGATGGGGTGGCGCGCGTCCCATTGCGGGTACAGCGCGAGCGGGTAATGGTGCGGATTGTCGGCCGGGTCGGCGGCCCAGCACTTGCCTTCCGGCTGGCGCAGCGCGCCATAGGCGGCAAAGCGTGCGCTGTGGCTGCTGCCGTAGTCCACGCAACCGCCCTTGATTTGATAGAACAGTTCGGCGGCACGGTCCCAGCTGGAACTGATCGGTCCGACCGTGGCGGCCATGACGGTGTGCTTGCCGCCCTGGCTCATGTGGTCGATCAGGTCGTCGAACCCGCCCCAGTATTTGAAGCCGGACTCCTTGAACTGGTCGGGACCGAATCCCAGGAAACCGTGCACCAGCACGATGGGGTAGTTGTTGGCGGCGTTGGCTTGCGCGCAGGCGGCAAGGGCCAGGGCGGCGGCGCCCCTGGCCCATCTTGAGAATGGCAGCATGATAAGATCCTCGTTGCAATATTGGCATCAATTGTGCCGTACATTGCAGGGGATTGCTGTCAGCTTGGACAGATGAGACGCGGTTCGGGAGTGATCAGAACACAGCTGTTGCGACATTGCTACCGGCACCGCCGGTCGCACCCGCTGCCACCGATGGCAGGGCCGTGCTGGCCGATTGCATGGCTTGGCTGGTTTCCGCCGCCATCGACTGTTTCGGCCAGACCACGTAGTCGTCCACCGAATACAATTTGCAGGGCTGGTTGCTTTTTTGCTGGCAGGCGGCGATGGCGCGGCTGTCCGGGTCCTCGCCTTCCTCGGCCCAGCACCAGGCGCCGCTTGGAGACAGCGCGAATGCACGCGGCGTCATCTTGGCGAGGTATTCGCGGTAGGCGGCGCGCCCGTTCTCGCTCAGGAAGGGCACCGCCTCGACGTCATCGATGCGGGCGAAATCGCTTTTCGGCACGGTCGGCGCTTCGGCCACGCGCACCGACTCGTCGGTCGGCATGTCGAGCTGCTTGAGGAAGCGTTCGACTTCATTCCACCACACCTGCTGGCCGTCGCGGCTGGCCAGCATGCCGTGCGCGTCGCGCTTGAACGGGCCATAGGTCACCAGGCGAGCACGGCCACCGGAGCGGGTGAAGGCGCTGTGCATGCGGCTGGCCAACTCGGGATTGAACAGCGAATCGTTTACGCCGTACATCCACAGGCTTTCCACCCGGCTGCTCGAACCATACTCGCCGAAGGCATGGACCAGCTCCGAGCGCCAGTCGCACTCGCTGCCGTCGTCGCGCAGTCCGCCGGCGAAGTTGATCAGGCCGCGCACGCCGGGGATCGGGCGGGTGCCCAGGGCAATCGTCGCCAGGCCGCCATAGGACTGGCCGGCCACGATGATGCGGCTGCCATCGATCCACCGCTGCTCGCGCGCCCATTCGATGGTGTCGCGGATATCGTCCGCCTGGCCATAGCCATTGGCCGTCATGTTGCAGCCGAAGTCGGAGTACTTGCCGGTCGATTCCGCGAACCCCTGGCGCATCGGCACCATGACGGCATAGCCGCGCTTGACGAAGGCGGTCGCCATGTAGATGAAACGGTCGCGCGCCTGCTCGCGGGGTTCGCCGGCATCCTTGCCGTGGTTGATGACCAGCAGCGGGAAGGGGCCGGGACCATTGGGGCGGAAAATCGTGGTCTGCAGCCGGGCAGCCAGGCCGGGACCGGCGGGGACCATGACGATTTGTTCGTTCAGGCGGTAGTCGACAGGCAGCTCTTGTTCAATTGCCAACGCAGGCAGCAGCGACAGGCAAATGACAGCGGAAGATGCGAGGCGGCGGGCGGCAATGCGAACGCGAGACATGGCGAGACCGGAAGAAGTGCCCCTGGAGACGAAATTGCCTTCAGGAATGGAATGATTTTAAGCACGACCTTTTCGGTGAGCAATACTCGATTGCTAATTCGCGACGCTTTGGGCCAACTATATTTTCAGGTGTTACCGTTCCGTTATCGAAGTGTTTGAGCTGGGGCAAGCTGGCGCGCCAGCGCGGTGGGAAGCCTTAAGATTTTGGCCACGGCCAGGTGTGCGTATCGGCGCATACGCAGGGTTCATGACAGGAGAACAGGATGATCAACATCGGAATTATTGTCGGCAGTACCCGTCCGGGAAGAAAGGCGCGGGAAGTGGCGGAATGGGTGTGGCAGATCGCTGCACTACGCAGTGACGCGCGCTTCGAACTGGTCGACATCGAGGATTTCAAGCTACCCCTGCTGGATGAGGAAGTGCCGCCCTCGCTGGGCCAGTACAAGCAGGAACACACCAAGGCATGGGCCACCAAGATCGCCAGTTTCGACGGCTTCGTGTTCGTTACGCCCGAGTACAACCACGGCACCTCGGGGGCCCTCAAGAATGCCATCGACTTTCTGTATGCCGAGTGGAACAACAAGGCTGCGGGATTCGTTGGCTACGGCAGCGCGGGCGGCGCGCGCGCCATTGAAAGCTTGCGCCTGGTGATGGGTGAATTGATGGTGGCGGACGTGCGTGCGCAGGTGATGCTGTCGCTGTTCACCGACTTCGAAAATCTCGCCACGTTCAAGCCGGCCTCGCATCACGAGCGCTCCGTTACTTCCATGCTCGACCAGGTGGTGGCGTGGAGCGGGGCGCTGCAG
>JBKHWY010000614.1:0-2704 GCA_046566285.1 Gammaproteobacteria bacterium
GTCAACGGCGACCTGGACACCGCCGTGTACGAGCGCGTGGAAGTGGTGCGCGGCGCCACCGGACTGACGTCAAGCACCGGCAACCCGTCGGCCAGCGTCAACTTCGTGCGCAAGCGCCCGCTGGCCACGCCCAGTGCGGCGCTCGACCTCACGCTGGATTCGTGGGACGCACGCCGCCTCACGGCCGACCTGTCCACGCCACTGAACGCCAGCGGCAGCGTCAAGGGCCGCGCCGTGCTGGTGGCGCAGGACGGCGACTCCTGGCTGGACCGCTACCACCTGCGCAAGGGCGTGGGCTACGGGGTCGTCACGGCGCAGCTGTCGCCGCAGACCGCCGTCACCGTCGGCCACCTCACCCAGGACAACCGCACGCGCGGCGGCATGTGGGGCGCGCTGCCCCTGCACTACCAGGACGGCACCCCCACCGCGTATGCGCGCTCGGTCAGCACCTCGGCCGACTGGTCGCGCTGGGACACCCGCACCCACTCCACCTTCGCCGAACTGACGCACACGCTTGCCGGCTGGCGTCTCGCCGCCGTGGCCAGCCACCAGGACACGGCATCGGACGCGAAGCTGCAGTACGTGTACGGCACGCCCGAACGTGGCAGCGAAGCGGGCCTGTTCGCCTATCCGTCGGCCTACCAGTCGCGCCACCGCCAGTCGCTCCTGGACTTGTCCGCCAGCGGCGCCATCAACCTGGCGGGACGCACGCATGAGGTGATGCTGGGCGCGGCCGCCTCGCGCTCGCGCCTCGACGACCAATCCCGTTACGGCCGTGGCATCGGCACGGAACTGACGCGCGAAGAAGCCTTTGGCGGCGCCTATCCCGAGCCGCGTTTTGATGCCAGCGTGGACGGCAGCAGCTACCAGGACAAGCGCCGCAGCGCCTATGCAGCCGTACGCTGGAACCTGGCCGAGCGCGTGAAGCTCCTGACCGGGGCCAACACCACCCATGCTGACGGCAGCGGCACCTCCTACGGCATGAGCAAAGCCAGCAGCGCCGGCAAGACCAATCCCTACGCCGGCATCGTGGTCGAGCTGACGCCCGCGATCAGCACCTACGCCAGCTACATCGGCATCTTCAACCCGCAAAGCGAGACGGGCCTGGACGGCAGTCCGCTGGCGCCGGCCACCGGCAGCAATGCGGAAGCGGGTTTCAAGGCGGACCTGGGCGCGGACCGGTTGCACTTGGCCGGCGCGGTCTTTCGCACCCGCCAGCGCAACATCGCCGAGCAGGCCGGCATGGTGGGCGTACGCGCCTGGTACCGCGGCATCGATGCCGAGGCCACTGGCGCCGAGCTGGAACTGTCCGGCGAACTGGCGCGCGGCTGGCAGGCCAGCGTCGGCCTCACGCACCTGCGCATCGAGAACGAAGCCGGCGAGGACGTGAAGACCTATGTGCCGCGCACCCTGCTGCGCGCCGCCAGCACCTGGCGCCCCGCCGCCCTGCCGAACCTGAAGCTGGGCGCAAGCCTGACCTGGCAGAGTGCCATCGAGCGTGCGCCCGAGGACAACTTCGTCGCCCGCCAGGGCGCCTACGCCGTGCTGGGTTTGATGGGGCAGTACGCCTTCAATGAGCGGCTGACCCTGGCGGTCAACCTGAACAACGCCACCAACCGGCGCTACCTCACCAGCCTGTACTGGTCGCAGGCTTACTACGCCGCCCCGCGCAACGGCAGCGCCACCCTCAGCTGGACCTGGTGATGCGTGCCCTTCTCACTCTGCTGCACCGCTGGTTCGGCCTGGCCGCCGCCCTGTTCCTGTTCATCGCCGGCGCCACCGGCGCGCTGATCGCCTGGGACCATGAACTGGACGCCGCCATCAACCCGCAGCTGTACCACGCGCGCAGCGGCGCGGCGCCGCTTGCCATGCAGGACCCCGGCCTGGCGCTGGCGCGCCGGGTCGAGGCCCAGGATGCGCGCCTGCGCGTGCGCTACGTGCAGCTTGAGGTCGAACCCGGCCACACCGCCGTGATGATGGTCGATCCCGCGACCGACGCGCACGGCCAGCCCTACCCGCTCGACTTCAACCAGATCGCCGTCGATCCCGCCACCGGCGCCATCCAGGGCAAACGCATGTGGGGCGCCGTCTCGCTGGCGCCCGAGAACCTGCTGCCCTTCCTGTACAAGCTGCACTACAGCCTGCACATCCCGTCCGCCGGAGGCATCGAGCTGGGCGTCTGGCTGATGGGCGTGATCGGCATCGTCTGGGTGCTCGACTGCTTCATCGCGCTGGTGCTGTCGTTTCCCTCGCGGCGCAGCTGGCGCAAGTCGTTCGCCTTCCGCTGGTCGGCGGGCGGGCACAAGCTCAATTTCGACCTGCACCGCTCGGGCGGCGTGTGGTGCTGGCTGCTCCTCTTGATGCTGGCGGTGACGTCGGTGTCGATGAACCTGAATGCCCAGGTGATGCGCCCGCTGGTGGGCGCCTTCTCCACATTGAGTGCCGATCCCTTCGCAGCGCGGCCGGCGCAGGCGACCCTGGTCGAGCCGCGCATCAGCCGCGAGCGCGTGCTGGCGCTGGCGCGCGACCAGGCCCTTGCGCGCGGCTGGAACACGCCGGCCGGCGCCGTGTTCTACGCGTCCGCCGTCGGCCTGTACGGGGTCGGCTTTTTCGAGCCAGGCAACGAGCATGGCGATACGGGCCTGGGCAATGCCTGGCTGTACTTCGACGCCGTCACCGGCCAGCCGGCCGGCGCGCGCATCCC
>JBKHWY010000615.1:0-2413 GCA_046566285.1 Gammaproteobacteria bacterium
CGTCGATATGGTCGCCATAGGTCTCCCCGCCGGCATAGGCATTGAACAGCGGCGTCGAGGTGCGCAGGGGCAGGGCGGCCGCGAAGTAGAGGGCGTTGGCGCTGAGCGCCGCCAGCACCTGTTCGCCCAGTTCACGGCACACGGGCGAGGCTTGCGGCAGCTGGCGGTTGCGCTTGACCTGGGCGCCTTGCGCGCCCACGGTCTCGCGCCCGTCCGTCCAGTCGGCCCGCGCCAGCGCCGCGCGCATGGCGCCCACCTGCTCGTGCGTCAGGACGTTCGGGATGTGCAGCATCATGGCGGACCTTTGGATCAGAAACGAGGATCAGAAGCGGAAGTTCGCGGTCAAGCTGGCCGAACGCGGCGCGCCCGGCGTGTAGCGGTAGCCGCTCTTGTTGATCGAGGCAATGTACTCCTTGTCCGCCAGGTTGTACACGTTCAGCTGCAGGTCGAGGTTCTTGTTGACCACGTAGGACGCCATCGCATCGACCACCCAATAGGCGTCCGCATAGCTTGGCGTGCCGATGGCGCCATCGGTACCGCGCAGCAGCTTGCCGACGTAGCGCGCGCCGCCGCCGATCTTGAACGCACTGTTCACGTTATACGAGGTCCATGCGGTGAAGCTGTTCTTGGGCGTGTACGACAGCGCGTTCACACCGGCCGCCGTGACCAGCTTGCCCTGAGTGACTTCGGTGTCCATGTGGGCATAGCCCGCGCTGACCAGCCAGTCGCGCGTGATGGCGCCGGTCAGGCCCAGTTCCACGCCCTGCACGCGCTTCCTGCCGGTCTGGTAGTACTGCAGGTCGACCGGGTCCTGTTCCAGTTCGTTCTTCACGGTGGTGCGGTAGACGGCGGCGCTCAAGCTCAGCTTTTGCTGCAGCAGGTCCCACTTGGCGCCCACTTCGGTGGTGGTGGCTTCCTGCGGCACGTAGCGCGGATTGGCCGCGTTGTTGGCGTTGCCGGACAAGGCCAGGTTGGTCCCCGGCGGCATCTTGGACGTGGCCACCATCGCGTACACGCTGGACGTCGGCGTGGGCTTGAACAGGGCCGAAACCTTGCCGTTGCTGACCGTGTCAGACAGCGACAGATCGATGGGCGCCAGCAGGGTGCCGACCGGCAGGTTGGGGTGGCTGGTGGCGGTCGACAGCGAGGCCGAGGCGTAGTCCACCTTGAAGTGGTCGGCGCGCGCGCCGGCGGTAAATATCCAGCGCTCACCCCACTTGATGCTGTCGAACAGATACAGGCTTTCGGTGTCAACGCGGGTGTCGGTGAAGACGCCGTTCGGAGTCGGGTTCAGATTCGCCACGGGCGAGTTCGGGTTCGGTGCATACACCGGGTCCGCCGCCAGCACGCCCAGGCCGGCCTTGCCCACAGTGCTCTGCTTCTCGCGCACGAATTCCAGGCCGCCCACCAGGGTGTGGTGCAGGGCGCCGGTATCGACGTCCCAGGTGATGTTGGTCTGGTTGGCCGAGATCTTGTTGGTCTGGTCCTTCACCGTGCGGTTGGTGCGCGCCAGCGTCCACGTGGACGGGTTGGCCGGGTCCGGCGTGAGCAGGTTCGCGGCCGAGACGGTGAACGAGGACAGCAGGTAGTCCTGGTGGGTCTTGCCCCAGCGGCTGGTGTTCTGCAGCTTCAGCGTGCGCGAGAAGTCGTGTTCCAGCTTCACGGTGAACATGTCGGCCTTGACCTTGTCGTAGTCCGAGGCCGAACCCCAGTAGCGCTGCGAATCGACGCGAGCGGCGTTGGAGATGAACGGGCGCTTGACGTCGGGCGAGCTGTAGCCGGGCAGGCCGAGCGTCGGCACGCCGCCGTCGGGCACGTTGTCCTGGTCCACGTGCAGGTAGTTGATGAAAGCGCGGGTGCCGGAATTGACGCCAATGGCCAGCGATGGCGCCAGCGCCCAGCGCTTGTTCTTGACCAGGTCGCGCGCCGGGTTGCCGCTGTCCTGGGCCAGCGCGTTCAGTCGGAAAGCGATGCCCTGCTCGGCGTCGATCACGTGGTTGACGTCCAGCGTGCCGCGCTTTTGCTTGCCGCTGCCGACCAGCGCGGTGCCGCTGATGCCTTCTTCCAGGTTGGCCTGCTTGCTGACCAGGTTCACCGAACCGGTGGGCGAGGCGCGTCCGGTGTCGGTGCCGGCCGGGCCTTTCAGCACATCGATCTGCTCGATGTTGAAGACATCGCGCGAGATCGAGCCGACGTCGCGCACGCCGTCCACGTAGATCGAGGTGGAGGAATCGAAGCCGCGCATGTAGATCGCGTCGCCCGTGTTGGTGGCGCCGTTCTCGCCCAGGAAGAAGGCGCCCACGCCGGGGGTGTTGCGCAGCGCTTCGGTCAGCGACACGGCGCCCTGCTGCTGGATCAGTTCGCGCTTGATGACGCTGATGGTCTGGGCGGTATCGACCAGCGCTTCGGTGTA
>JBKHWY010000615.1:2423-2697 GCA_046566285.1 Gammaproteobacteria bacterium
TCTCGGCCTTGAATTCATTCTCCGTGCTGCCGCTGACCTGGATTTCCTGCAGGGTGCGGGCAGGGGCGGCAGGCGCGTCGGCCGCTTGAGCCGCGATGGGCATCAAGAGCGCAGCCAGGGCCACGTTGCTGAACGGGGAGGTGGAGTGTTTGCGGCGTTTGATCGAGGGCATGTTCTTCTCAAGTGTTTTATGAATGGCACATATTGTAGAGATAAATGGCCATTTAGTAAATGAGAATGGTTATCAATTGCGTTCTCATTTGCGTGCGCGGAG
>JBKHWY010000616.1:0-2695 GCA_046566285.1 Gammaproteobacteria bacterium
CGCAGGCGGGAATCCATGGCGCGTTCCGTCAGTGAAGTCGCTCCACTCTGCGCGAAAGCGGTATGGGTCCCCGCCTGCGCGGGGACGACGTGCTAAGAGTTGTGGTGTAAATGGATGCAGCGGGGCTTTTGCAACACCCTCGAAGGCCAGGGCCCATGGCGCGTTCCCTTCAACCGCATCGTTCCTCGCTGAGCAAGCGCGCCATGAAATTGGCGAAGGCCTCGCGGCCCCGACAGGATCCTAATTGCGTTCGCTCAGACTGGAACCGTGCCACTGACTGAGCGTGCTATGGATTCTGACCTACGCCAGAAGTCATTTCGAGCAATGTTCGGAATGACGGTTTTGAGATGTGCCGGTGTACGCGAACACCCCATCAGGGCGACTTTAGCGGCATCCTCCTTCGCGAAGCAAATTACGCCTGCGCTACGGCGTCACCCGGAAATAATCCACATCCGCGTGTCCAGCCGCCGCGCCCGCTGCGAACAAGCCCAGCTGCGCCCCCACCCAGCGCCCCATCACGGCGGTGAACGGCTTGCCGGTTGGCTTGAACGTGCGCTGGTCCACGCTCCACGAAAACTGGGCCACGCCGCCCTCCTCCATGCGCATGCGCAGGTACAACGGCCCCTTGCCCAGCGGTCCAAGCGGGGCCACCTGCTCGCTGCATTCCTGCTCGGCCGGCTTGGCGGATTCGCACGTGGAGTACACCACCTGCGCCATCCCGCCGCTGCTGCGCACGCCCAGCCACGCATAGTTCATCCCCAGCAATACCAGCCCGGCGCGCGCATCCCCTGCCGCGTTCAGTTCCAGCTTGGTGTCCACGGTAAACGTCGACGCCGGCAGCTTTTGCGTCAGCACGGACGCAAGCTTACGCAAGCTGCCCCCATCGGGCATCGGCTGGGCAAACAGGCGCAGCTGGCCCGGGCGCGCATCCAGCGCATACCAGTCGCTCTTCCAGTTGGCATTCCATTGCCATTGCAAGCCCAGCGTCGACGCACCGAACTCGTCGCTCGTGGCCGGCACGCGGATGCCGCTTTCGATGCCAACCGGCTTGCGGAACGTCTGCACCGGCTCCCCCGCCGCCTGGCCGCGATCGGCGCCGATCAAGGGCCAGCCGTCCTTCCACTGCATCGGCTGCAGGTGCACCACCCGGCCATAGGCGCGCTTGTCCTGGAAGTGGATGAACCAGTCGCTGCCGTCGGCCGCCTGCACCCAGGCGCCCTGGTGCGGTCCATTTGTGGGCGAATTGCCCTGGGCCATGACGATGCGGTCTTCGTACGGCCCCTCGATGCGGCGCGAGCGGAACACCGATTGCCAGCCATGCTCGACCCCGCCGGCCGGGGCGAACACGTAATAGTAGCCATTGGCCTTGTAGAACTTCGGCCCTTCCAGCGTGGTGTAGCCGGGCAGCCGGTTGCCGTCGATGATGACCTTGCCGCTGGTATCGAGCAGGCTGCGTCCGTCCGGCGCCATCTCGCGCAGGGTCAGCAGGTTGCTGATGCCGGCGCGGCTCTTGGCCCAGGCGTGCAGCAGCCAGGCGCGTCCGTCCTCGTCCCACAGCGGAGTCGGATCGATGATGCCTTTGCCCGGCAGTAGCAGGTGGGGCGCGCTCCACGGTCCGTCGAAGCGCTCGGCAGTGGTGACGTAGACGCCGAAATCCGGGTCGGGATAGAAGATCCAGAACTTGCCGTCGTGGTAGCGCAGGCACGGCGCCCAGACGCCCTTGCCGGGCTGGGGCGTGGCGAACGCTTCGCCGGGCACCAGCTGGGTCAAGGCGTGGCCGACCAGGGCCCAGTTGACCAGGTCGGTCGATTCCAGCAGGGGCAGGCCGGGCGCATTGCTGAAGCTGGACGCGGTCATGTAGAACTTGTCGCCCACGCGGATGGCGTCGGGGTCCGAGTAATCCGCGTGCAGGACCGGGTTGCGGTAGGTGCCGTCGCCCTGGTCGGCCACCCAGGCGTGGCGCTTCAAGTGGAACTGCTCGTCGAGGAAGTCGGCCATGGCGCTGACGGTGGGTTCCAGTCACGGGTCGAACAGCCAGAACGAATGCGGGGTATCCGGCAGCATGTGCACGCGCGTGGGAATGCCGAGCGGCTTCATTTTCGCGATCATCTCCTCGCGTCCCACCGCGAAGCGCTTCTCGCCGCTGCCGATGAAGAGGATTGGCGGCGTGGCCTTGCTCACGTGGTTGATCGGCGAGGCCTCGTGCCAGCGCGCGCTCTGCTCGGCGTAGGTGCCGCCCAGCCATGCGCCCGCCGACGAGGGTTTCTTGGCCGGGTCGTCCTCGTACTTGCGCGCTTCTTCCGAGGTGAAGTCGGACAGGCCGTCGATATTGATGATGGCTTGCACGCCGCCGCCCGTGACGCCGGTCAGGCTGGCGATCTGCCCGCCGGCGGAGGCGCCGCCGATGGCGATCTGCCCGGCTGCGATGCCGTACTGGCGCGCGTGCTTGCGCACAAAGGCGACGGCGGCCTTGGCGTCCTCGATCGCGGCAGGGTATTGCGCTTCGCCTGACAGGCGGTAGCTGATCGTGGCCGTAGCAAAGCCGCGCTCGGCCAGCCGCACGGCCATGGGGGCGAGCAGGTCGCGCGATCCGCTGCGCCAGCCGCCGCCGTGCACCAGCACCACGGCAGGCGCTTTCGCCTGCCCGCCATGGGACGGCAGGTACAGGTCGAGCTGCAGTGCCCGCCCCTCGCGC
>JBKHWY010000617.1:0-2683 GCA_046566285.1 Gammaproteobacteria bacterium
CCGGCTGCGATGCCAACACCGCGCCACACTGCGGCGCGAGATCGGTCCACACGCGCTGGACCAGCGCGTCCTGGGTCATGCCATGGCCCGTCACTTCGATGGCAAGGTCGAACACCGCCTGCGCGGCCGACGGCACACGGCCAGGCGCGACCCGCCCCGCCGCCTCCACCACCGGGTCGGCGCAGCCGGCCACGAAGGCCGACAACGCGGCCGTATCAAAGCCCGGAAAGCGGCGCTGGCCTTCGGCCACGCGCTTGTTGAAGAGCGCACGCCCGTCGCGGAGCGCTTGCGCGAACGAATCTCCCAGCATTATTGGACGCGCAACCAGGCGACGTAGTTGGTGTAGCGCTGGTGCAGGTACTTTAGCTTGAGCAGGTCGTCATACAGGTGGCCGTACAGCTTGCGGCCCTTGACCCGTTCGGCGATCAGGCGCTCGATGGCGGCCAGGCGGCTCAAGGCTTCGCGCTCCTTTACGCCGTCCAGGCCCTGCTCGAACTGCGCGGCCATCTGCGCGACGGGATCGTCGTTGTCCAGGTCCAGGCGCAGGAATTCCTCGTTGGCGAGGTCGAACAGGCGGCGCAGCCAGCCGATGCGGTCGGTGCGCAGCGCCGCGTTTTCGGGCAACGCGAAGAATGGCGCGTCCAGGTCGGGTTTCAGCTTGTCGTGCAGGACAAAAGGGAGCACCTGGCGCACATCGTCCAGCTCCACCGCCCCGCTACCCCGGAAGTAGGCCAGCGCCTTCGCGTAGATCAGCAGCGTGGTGAGATTGCGCACCGAGACGCCGTTGACGGTCTGGCAGCCCAGGTCCTTCAAGCGGTCGCGCCCCGAATCGGCGGCCGTGACCTGGTGCCAGTCCACGCCGGACAGGCGCGCCGTATCCTTGGTCATGTACTCGAACTGGCTGCCGGCCGCCTCGCACAGCTCGAACTGGCTGGCGAAGAACTCCAGCCGTCGACGCACCTCGTGCGGCACCTGCACCGCGCGGATCTCCTCGCCCATGCGGTCGACTTCCTCCGCGCTGAAGATGATCTCCGCCGGCACCACCTCTTCCGGGCGCACGTTCTCTTCGATGCGCAGCAGCAGGTCGCCCAGGAAGCGTGGATTGAACGCCAGCGCCTGCACCACCACGTCGATGCGGTCGCGCAGCGCTTCGATCACCTCGTAGGTGCCGCCGCCCTGGTCGTCGTTGGCGGTCAGGTACCAGGCCGATTCCGGGCACTCGTAAATGTGGTTGAGCACCTCGGCGTAGTTGTCGCCCATGACGGTCAAGAGCGCGCTCTGCGTGCGCGTCGGAATGCGGTTGTACTCGTCCACGATCTTCACCCGCATCGACAGCCAGCTGCGCCACGCGATGCGGATCTCGTCCATGCTCTGGGCGCCGACCAGGTCGGCCGGCAGCGGGTTGCCCAGCAGGTCGGCAATCGTCATCTGCGGGTGGCCGTGCTGCATGGCGCGCTTGACCTCCTTGACCGAAGCGCCGGCGAGCACCCCCATCAGGATCGCGCTGGCCGTCTTGCCCCGGCCCGGCCCGCCGACGAACAGGCACTTGCGCCGCGTGGCAAAAGTCAGCAGCGGCAGCAGGATGAAGCTGGAATAGCTCTGCGCCGACGGCAGCGTCAGCGTACGCTTGCTGTCGCCCACGCGATAGGTCTGCGGCGGGCCCTCGTTGTATTCGATGTCGTAGTGCGGGCTGATGATCGCGTTGTTGACGATCCAGAAGTAGGCCTGGCGCAGCTTCTCGTCCAGCGCCAGCGCGCCCTGCCCGCCCGCGCCGTCAGCGTTCAGTGGGCCCTGGTACAACTCGGCCACATCGAAGGTACGCGCCTTCGGCGCCGTGCGTGGATTGGTGGGAGCGCGCGAGATGCGCTGGAAAATATTAAACGGGGGCATAAAATCCTGGTCGGGCAGCGACGGCGTGCGGGACGTTTTGAGTGGAAGCAATCTTATGCTAACCGTAACCATGCGAATTCACAATGGCTGAAGCCGTATGGCAGCAGGCTTCGGCGGCTACCGAGCATCAGCGCAGTCATCGTTGCGCACGCGCGACTGCTACAATCTGGCCCGTCGCCGGCGTGCCCGCCAGCGGCAACGTCCAACACATCACACGCCAGGAACCACGCTTCATGTCTACCCCACCACCGTTCAATCCGCCCTACAAAGCCATGCGCGTTGCCGACGGCGTCGAGCGATGGGTGGACGTGGCGGCCGATGGCACGGAAACGCCGACCACCGCGCCCACGACGGTGTGGAACGCCATGCCAGCCAGCGCGGCCAGCGAGCCGGCCGCGCCGCGCAAGGGTAAAAGTGGGGTGCAGCTGCTCAACGTGCCGTATGCGGAGAAAGACGAAGCCAAGCAGCTGGGCGCGAAATGGGACGCGACGCGACGCAAGTGGTACGTGCCCGCCGGCGTGAACGTTGAGGCCTTCAGCCGCTGGATTGTTGCCTGAACATGACAGGGAGGGAGTGGCCTGCCCAGCAGGGTTCGAACCTGCGACCCTCAGCTTAGAAGGCTGATGCTCTATCCAACTGAGCTATGGGCAGTGTGTCGCGACGCGAGATGATGTTACGTGGGCGTTGCGGAAATGAAAACGGGCCGCCAAATGAATGACAGCCCGTCCTTTAAAACTTGGTCGGAGTACAAGGATTCGAACCTTGGACCCCCTGGTCCCAAACCAGGTGCGCT
>JBKHWY010000618.1:0-2670 GCA_046566285.1 Gammaproteobacteria bacterium
TGAATAGCATGAGAGACCGTTTGTCGGCCTTCTGGGCCCGCCGGATCGCGCCCGGCGAAGTGTTCGGCCTGCACCTGACGCTGGGGATGGCGGCGCTGCTGGTGTGCGGCGTCATCTTCGGGCACCTGGCTGCGGACGTGGCCAGCCACGCGCGCATCACGGTGCTGGACGCGCGCATCGCCCACTGGCTGCATGCGCACGCCGGGCCGCCCTGGACCGGCTTCATGCTGGCGGTCACGCACGCGCATTCCACCCCGGGCCTCTTGATGCTGGCCGGCGCACTGGCGCTGTACCTGCTGCGCCGTGGCTGGCGCGCCTGGGCCTGGACGGTGGTGGCGGCGGTGCCGGGTGGGATGATCCTCAACGTACTGTTGAAGCTCACCTTCCAGCGCGCCCGCCCGCAGTTCGACGAGCCGCTGGTGACGATCGCCACCTACAGCTTCCCGAGCGGGCACGCGCTGGGCGCGACGGTGCTGTACGGCGTGCTGGCCGCCTTCCTGCTTGCGCACCTGCGCCAGGCCTGGCTGCGTGCGCTGGCGCTGGCGGGCGCCGTAGCGATGGTGCTGCTGGTGGCGTTCACGCGCCTGTACCTGGGCGCGCATTACCTGAGTGACGTGCTGGCCGGGATGGTCGAAGGCATCGCCTGGCTGGCCGTGTGCCTGGCCGCCGGCGCCACCTTGCGGCGCCATCGGCGCGCGCGCCGTCCAACGGGCCAAGCCGATATAGTCGAGGCCAGCATCGAATAGAACCGGAACGAGAACCAGCACGAGAACGGAAAGGAAGCCCATGCGTACACTGGTGCATTTGTCCGACCTGCATTTCGGACGTGTCGACGACAGCCTGCTCGCCCCCTTGCGCGAGCGTATCGAGGGCATCGGCCCGGACGTGCTGGTAGTGTCGGGCGACCTGACCCAGCGCGCCAAGAGCGAGCAGTTCGAAGCCGCGCGCGAGTATCTCGACACCTTGCCCGGCCCGCAGATCATCGTGCCCGGCAATCACGACATTTCGCTGTACAACGTGTTCCGCCGCTTCGTCAATCCGCTCAAGCGCTACAAGCGTTTCATCACGGACGACCTCTCGCCCAGCTATGTGGACGAGGAAATCGCCGTGATCGGCGTGAACACGGCGCGCTCGCTGACCATCAAGGATGGCCGCGTGAACGCCGAACAGGTCGAGGAGATCCGCCAGCAGCTCGAAGGCGTGGGCGACGGCGTCACCAAAATCATCGTCACTCACCATCCGTTCGACCTGCCGGAAGGCGCCGACGACGATGACCTGGTGGACCGTGCGCCCATGGCCATGCAAGCGTTCCGCGATTGCGGGGTGGACCTGCTGCTGTCGGGCCACATGCACATCAGCCACACCAGCAACACGGCCGAGCGCTACCGCATCACCGAATACGCCGCCCTGGTGGTGCAGGCCGGCACTGCGACCTCCACGCGCGGACGGGGCGAGACCAATTCATTCAACGCCATCCGGGTGGGGCGCGACCGCATCGAGGTGGACCGCTACGGCTGGGATGATGTGGGGCGCGAATATTCGCTGGTGCGCACTGACGCCTTCATCCGCAGCGGGGATGTGTGGACGGCGCACACGGAAGGCTTGCTGGCGGCCGGGATCTGATCGCCCGTCCGGTCAGATCCAATACTCGGCCAGGCGCGCCGCCATTTCCTTCAGGCGGTTGGCCCAGGGCCGGTGGCGCCAGGCCTCATGCGTGACCTCCTTCGAGTCGCGCAGGTCTTCGTTGAAGGCGCTTTCCATGTCGCGCCCGAAGGCCGGGTCGATCACCACCACGTTCAATTCGTAGTTGTGCAGGAAGCTGCGGCGGTCGATATTGGCCGAGCCGACCGTGGCCCAGGTGCCGTCGATGACGGCCGTCTTGGCATGCAGGATCGCCACCTGCAACTCGAAAATCTTCACCCCGGCCGTCAGCAATTCCTCATAGAACGCGCGCCCGGCATGGAACACCAGGCCGTGGTCGGTCACGCCCGGCAGCACCAGTTTCACGTCCACGCCCCGCTTGGCGGCCGCGCACAGGGCATCGACGAACTGGCGGTCCGGAACAAAATAGGCAGACGTGATATGGACGCTTTTCTTCGCTTCCTGGATGGCCAGCATGAAGGACTTGTAGATCTCCGATTCGCGGTCCGGGTCGGTGGGCAGCACGCGCACCAGCTTGTCGCCCACGGGCGCCAGCGCCGGGAAGTAATTTTGCTGGGGCAGCTCGCCGGCATCCTGGTTGACCCAGTTGTTAATGAAGCTCCATTGCAGCGAGGCGACGGCCGGGCCTTCGATCTTAATGTGGGTGTCGCGCCAGCCGACCTGCTTGCTGTCGGTGGTGTCCGGCTTACGCTTGGAGCGGAAGAAGGAACTGTTGGCGTAGGTGCTGCTGATGTTGATGCCGCCGGTGAAGGCGACCTTGCCATCGACCACCATCAGCTTGCGGTGGTCGCGGTTGTTGAGTTCCCACTTGCCCACGCGCGCGGCCGGGTTGACGGGATTGAAGGCCACCAGGTTGATGCCGGCGGCGCGCATGCGCTCGAAGAACTCGCGCGGCGTGCCCAGCGTGCCCACCGCGTCGTACAGGACGTTGACGGTCACGCCGTCCTTGCGCTTGTCCATCAGCACGCTAGCAAACTGCAGGCCGATCTCGTCCTGGTCGAAGATGTA
>JBKHWY010000619.1:0-2659 GCA_046566285.1 Gammaproteobacteria bacterium
AGCGAGGCCAGTTGCGAGATCGAGGCGCCATTGCGGGTGAAGGCGTCGCGCAGCACATCCTTGTACTTGAACTCGTTCATGGTGCCGATGCTGAAGTACACGCTGCGCTCAGCCTCGCCGATCGGTCCGAAGCCGCCGAAGTCTTCACCCGTGACCCACGGTTTGGTGATGCCGAAGGCCGCCGCGGTGGCGGCATTCACGTTGCCGGCCCCATCGATGATGATCTTCAAGTCATCGGCGGGGACGTGTTTCGCCGTATCGACGCGGAAACCGGCCACACCCAGGGACAGCAGGTCCTTCAGGTAGTTCGAGAGGATGGTGCGCACCTTGGACGACTCGGTGCGCAGGTCCGGCAAGCTGCCGTCCAGCCAGCAGTCGTGCACGTTCTGCGCACTGCTGTCGTTCACCGTGCACAGGGGGTGGAAGTCGGCGCTGGTATAGCCGGGGCCAGGGTAGTTGTTGGCGCTGTTGTAGAACGAGCCCGATTCGCCCGTGCCGGTGCCGTTGGCCATGTGTTGTATGACCACGTCGGCGTAGATGGCAATCCCGGCGGTGCGGCAGGTGGCGACCATGTCGGCCAGTTGCTGGCGGGTGCCCAGGCGGCTGTCGAGCTTGTAGCTGACCGGTTGATAGCGTTCCCACCAGCTGTTGGTGTTGCCCTTGGCTTCGGAGGGCACGGAGATTTGCACGGCCGAGAAACCGGCCGGCTTGAGCCACTGCTTGCACTCCTCGGCAATGTCGGGGTACTTCCATTCGAACAGGTTGACGTACACCTGGCCGGGCGCGGCGCTGGCGCGCATGGGGGCGGCAAAACAGGCGGCCACGCTGGCGGCCAACAGCAGTTTCTTGCTCATCTTCATCAGTGATATCTCCGTATGTTGTTATGGAAGGTTGTCGCGCGCTCCGGCCGCAAGCGGCAGGGGCGTGACGGTACGACGCGACCCGGTGGGGACGCTGGAACACAAACACAGGTAATGCGGGAGCTGGGCGAACGCAATGTCGCTCAGTCGGAACGTCTCCGTGCGGATGCCTCTTTGCGAGGTCGATTCTGGAACAGTTTGTATCTGGACTACAGGTAAAAGCGACGTAAAAGCGAAGTTGTCGTACGTCCTGAGAGTGAATTTACGCTTTCAAAAAAAGCACTGTCAATAAATAAAGTGTGACTTTGTAGTTAAGTTACGTAACCTGAAGAATACATATACGAAATGCTATCGCGGGAAAATGGACGGGCGGCGGGGTGCGGATCGGGCGGGCGGATGGGGAAATGAGGGGCTGAAAGTGCAGCGCCCGGTGCACCTTGATGGGGCGCCGGGCGCCGGCCATGCTCCGCAAAGGCGCGCGGGAGGGGATGCGGTCCCGGGGGGCGGGACCGCATGGTCGTCAAATTACTGGCGGAAGTTGCTCAGGCCTACGGTGACGGCCGGGCTGCCGCAAGCCGGCACCGAGATCTGGCGGTTCCCGCCGCTCTCCCACTGCAGTGGCCGCACACCCTTCTTGATGTACTTGAACTCGTAGGTGGTGCCGGCTTTCAGGTTGACCGTGGTCTTCCATACCGGCCAGGCGGTACCCGGCAGCTTGATGGCCGCATCGACGCTCCACTTGTTCAGCTCAGTGCCGCTGCCGGTGACGTAGACGTCCTGTCCGACCACCGTGGTGTTGTCGTAGACCTGGAAGTTGACAGCCACCTGGCAGTCGTCGCCACCGCCCTCGCCGAGTTTTTGTCCGGCATGGATGGCCACCGCGGGAATGCCGGCCGAGCTCATCGACGGGATCGTCAGGGAGGCGGTGCCGTCGCTGTTGACCGTCACGACGTCGCCGCTGCAGCTCTTCTTGTCAGCGCTCAGCAGGCCATTGATCACGTTGCAGTATTGGCCCGCCGCCATGCCGGTGCGGAAGGTGCGCGACCACTGGTTGGAGTCATCGCGGTTGATGGCCAAAAAGCCCTGGTCGCCACGGTGGAAGGCAATACGATCGCCGCCGTCGGTGGTCCAGTCGTCGACCTGCCATTTGCCTGCCGTCTGGTTGCGGAAGGCGACCATATTGCTGATTTCGCGCCAGCGGTGCTGCTGGTCCCAGTTGCTGAAGTTGGGCACGCCGTTGTTGTAGATGGTCCCGCTTGGCACGGCCGTGTTGTCATCGTTCGGGTTGCCGGTCAGCTTGAAGCCCGATTGCAGCTGGGTCTGGCCGTACGGATAGGCCAGCATGAAGATGTTCGCCAGGTTGAACAGCTTGCCGCTGTTGCGCGAGGTGAGCGAGGCATTGTGGCGCTCGAGGTCGTGGTTGCTGACGAACACGGTGGCATTGCGGCTGGCGAACAGGCCGCGCGGGTTCGAGCTCGCGTCCGTCGGCGGCAGCAGCGAGGCCAGTTGCGACAGCGAGGTGCCGTTGCGCGTGAAGGCGTCGCGCAGCACGTCCTTGTACTTGAATTCGTTCGCGGTGCCGATGCTGAAGTACACGGCGCGCTCGCTGTCATCGATCGGTCCCCATCCGCCGAACACTTCGTGGGTGACCCAGGGCTTGGTGATGCCGAACGCCGCGCGCGTGGCGTCGTTCACGTTGCCGGCGCCTTCCAGGATCGCCTTCAGGTCGTTGGCGGGAATGTGCTTGGCGGCGTCAACGCGGAAACCGGCCACGCCCAGGCTCAGCAGGTCACGCAGGT
>JBKHWY010000620.1:0-2654 GCA_046566285.1 Gammaproteobacteria bacterium
GGTGATGGTGAACGTGCCGCCCGCCATCTCGGCCGGCTGCGTCTTGCCGTCGCGCGCGGTGGCGGTGAGCTCGCCCAGCGCCTTCGCGAGCTCGGTCATCGACAGCGCGTCGGCGTCGATCAGGTTGCGTTCCTGCGCATCGTGCAGCACTTCCAGCAGTTCAGCGCGATTTTCGGGTTCAGGGGAAATCAGTGCGGTCAGGCGTTCAAACAATGACCGGTGTGGCTTAACGTCCGTACGGACGTCATAAGGGTGCTCTGGCATAGTTGGCATGAAGCCGTTGTTGCGATGGTACTAGGATACACCAAAAGCCGTGCGCGTTCGGATGTCGCGCCTGCCGTGCCCTTTCGCCCGCGCCGGCTGGCGCACGTTTGCGACCGCTCACAGGGCGACCTGCCCGAATGTCCAGAATCGGGGTTTTCGCATGCTACCCCATGAAAACCACCAAATTTCCTACGGAATTGAAAGAGCCGGCCGGGCTGGCCCTGGCGCTGGCCAGCCTGCTGCTGGTGGCCTATCACGTGCGCTACCTGGTGCTGACCAACTACGGCAGCGTGGCCGCGCGCAGCGCCTGGGTGGATGCGTTTTATTTCGTCAGCGGCCTGGGCCACCAGGCGTTTACCGTCTACTTCGTGGTGCAGGGCTGGGTGCTGGCGGGGCGCCTGCGCGAGCGCCGCCACTGCCGCTCGGTGTTCGTGCTCAAGGCGGCCGGCACCTACGCCATGCTGCTGCCCGTCCTGCTGCTCGGCCTGTTACTGGACGGCACCGGCTCGCGCTACCTGAACCGTACCGGGCTGTACACGGCCTTCCCGGATTTTGCCGTGCTCAGCCTGGATGCGCCCACCCTGCTGGGCCAATTGCTGCTGGTCCAGCCCTTCGCCGTGCCCACCTTCGGCACCAATGGCGTGCTGTGGGTGCTGGCCTTCGAGTGGTGGTACAGCTGCCTGTTCCTGCTGCTGTCCTGGCTGATGCGCCAGCGCCGGGCGCTGGCCTGGGGCATGCTGGCGGCGCTGGCGGGCGCCTTGCTGGCCGGCTTTCCGTCGGAATTCGTCAACTGGGGACTGATCTGGCTGCTCGGCGTGGCGGTGGCCTACGCGCGCACCCGGGTGCCGCTGGCGCTGGCCTTGCCGGTGTTCCTGCTGACCCTGGTGCTGTCGCGCTACATGGAATCGCAGTCGGCCTGGCTGCTGGGTCCCAACGGCCTGGCGTTCAGCTTCCTGAAGGACAGCACCTTCGCGGCCGGCTTTGCCTTGCTGCTGCTGGCCCTGCGGCGCGGCGGCGGCCGCCTGACGCCGTCGTTTTCCACCGCCGTGTTCTTCGGCCACTTCCCCCTGATGATGTTCATTATCGCGCTGGGCGCGCGCTGGCAGCCGCTCAAGCAGCAGCCCGGCGCGGCCAGCCTGCTGTGGTTCGTGCTGGCCACACTGCTCATCTACCTGTGTGGCTGGGTGCTGTATCGGGCCCTGTTGTATTGCATCCGTGACGGCGCCGATGGCCGCTAGCGTGCGACTGCGGCGCCGGCGTTCTCATATAGTGGCTCATCGATCCTGGCGCGAAGGAGCCCGCGGTGCCCACTCTCATGATCAATGGAAAAAGCACGCCCCTGGACGTGCCGGACGACATGCCCCTGCTGTGGGCATTGCGCGATGTGGCCGGGCTCACCGGCACCAAGTTCGGCTGCGGCGTGGCCCTGTGCGGCGCCTGCACCGTGCATGTCGATGGCCAGGCCATCCGCTCCTGCGTCACCCCGGTGGGTAGCGTGGCGGGCAAGCAGATCGTCACCATCGAGGCGATCGGCAACGACCCGGTGGGCGCGCGCGTGCAGGACGCCTGGCGCCAGATCGACGTGGTGCAGTGCGGCTACTGCCAGTCCGGCCAGGTGATGGCCGCCACGGCCCTGCTGCATGCCAAGCCCCACCCGACCGATGCCGACATCGATGCCGGCATGTCCGGCAACATCTGCCGCTGCGGGACGTATAACCGGATCCGCGCGGCCATCAAGATCGCCGCAGTTGGAAAGGGCCAGGCATGAGCACGCCAGACCTTTCCCGACGCAACTTCCTGCAAGTGAGCGCGGCCACCGGCGGGGGCCTCCTCATCGGGTTTTCCCTCTACGGCTGCAAGCGCAACGACAACGACCGCAACGAAAAGCCGCCCGAGCAGGCGGTGGGCCAGGCGGCCACGCGCGAATCGAAGCGCGAACCCGGGCTGGCGCACAATGCCTTCATCCGCATCGACCGCGAAGGCATCGTCACCCTGATCATCCACAAGGTCGAGATGGGGCAGGGCACCTTCACCTCGATCCCCATGCTGCTGGCCGAGGAGCTGGCCGTGGACCTGTCCAAGGTCAAGCTGGAGCAGGCGCCGGCCGACAATACCCTGTACAGCGATCCGCTCCTGGGCGGGCAGGTCACGGGCGGCTCCACCTCCGTGCGCGGGGCATGGCTGCCGATGCGCCAGGCCGGCGCCGCCGCGCGCTCGGTGCTGGTGAGCGCGGCCGCGCAACAATGGAATGTGGACGCGGCCACCTGCCAGGTCGATAACGGCGTGGTGCTGCACAAGGACTCCGGCCGCAAGGCCCACTACGGCGAACTGGTGGAGGCCGCCGCCAAGCTCAAGGCCCCCAGCGACATCGTGTTGAAAGCCCCCGCCCA
>JBKHWY010000621.1:0-2652 GCA_046566285.1 Gammaproteobacteria bacterium
TGGCGACCTCGATCATGGTGGCGAAGTTCGCGTCGTGGTGCTGGCCCGCGCCCACGTTGCCGGGGTTGATGCGGTACTTGGCGAGCAGCCGGGCGGTTTCGGGGTACTCGCGCAGCAGGGTGTGGCCGTTGTAGTGGAAGTCGCCCACCAGCGGCACATCCACCTCCATGCGATCGAGCTGGTCGCGGATCAGCGGCACGGCGGCCGCCGCCTCCGGATTGTTCACCGTGATGCGCACCATCTCGGAGCCGGCGCGCGCCAGTTCCTTGACCTGGATGGCGGTGGCGATCACGTCGGCGGTGTCGGTATTGGTCATCGACTGCACCACCACGGGCGCGTCGCCTCCCACCCAGATCTTGCGCTCGCCATGCGAGACCAGCACGCGGCGGCTTGGGCGGCGCGCCAGCGGGCCGGAGGCGATTGGCATGTTTGAAGAAGACATCGTCAGGAACCTTGGATTCGGATTACTCGAGCGGCACGCGCGACACGGTGCCACCTGGCACGCGCGGCAGCGCCACGGGCGCGCCGCGCAGCGTCGCCTGCACGTTTTCAGGCTTGCCCACCACCAGCGTGACGGGCTCCTTGATGTCGACCGCTTCCACGCTGCCCGCCTTGACCATCTTCGACAGCAGCGGCTTGCCCTTGGCCGGCTTGACCTGGATCCAGGAGTCCTCGCGCACGGTCAGCACCAGCGCGTTCGCGCCCGCGGCGGCCGGCGCGGCTGCAGGCGCCGGCGCCGCAGCCGTTGCCGGCGCTACCGCTGGCGCTGGCGCTGGCGCGGTTGCCGGCGGCGTGCCCGTAGCGGGCGAGCCCGCAGCTGCGCCGGCCGGAGTTTGCGGCGGCACCGAAATCAGCGGAACCGACGGGCTTTGCAGCGTGTGCTCAGCGGATGGCGCGGTGCCGGCTGCGGCGGGCGCGCCGTTCACCGGCGAAGGCAGCATCGTCACATTGCCCTCGGTGGCCGGCACGGGTGCAGTGGCCGTGGCCGGGGCGCTGCCGCCCGCTGCCGAGATGGTGGAAATCAGGCCGGACTGCCAGATGCCCACGCCGATCGCGGCCAGCACCACCACGCCGGCCAGCAGGCCAAGCGGCAGGCGCGCACGCTTGCCATTGCTGGGAAAGCGCACTTCCGAGAACGAGGCCGGCTTGTCGCGCCGGACGGTCGATGGCGTGGTGTCGGGCGCCGGCACGTTATCGAGCGCGATCTGGGCCACCAGCGGGGCCGGATCGAGCTTGAGGATTTTGGCGTAGGCGCGCACGAAGCCGCGCACCACGGCCGGGCCGGGCAAGTTGGCGTAGTCGCCCGCTTCCAGCGCCACCACCTGGCGCACGGCCAGCTTGAGCTGGTCGGCCACCTGTTCCACGCTCCAGCCCAGCGCTTCGCGCTGCGCTGCCAGGGTCCTGCCCGGGATGCCGCCGTTGTCCAGCGCGCCCGGCTGTTCTGCCCACTCTGCAGTCATGGTCGTATTCTCACTCAATCATTCGTCAAATGCACCGCGCTGGAAGGCTGCGAATTCCGGCGAGGTCGGGTGGTGGCGGCGCAGCTGCGTCAGCATGGCCGTCTCCAGGGCCGTGTCGCCCAGCTTGCGCTCGATGCGCGCGGCCAGCCACAACACCTCGGCCGACAGGCTGTCCGGCTTGACCTGCGCGGTCAGGCGGTGCAAGAAAAATCCGGCGCGGTTGTAGTCGCGCCGCTCGTAGTAGACCCGTGCCAGGTTGGCCTGGGTGGCGGGGAGATCGGGATCGTAACGCAGCGCGTCGAGCAGGTAGCGCTCGGCCGCGTCGAGGTTCTTCATCTTGATGCTGCAGGCGCCGGCGTTGACCATGGCCTTCACCGGCGACGCGTAGTTCGGGTTCTTCAGCGCCAGCTCGAACTGCTCCATGCCGAGCTGATAGCGGCCTACCTGGCAGAGGAAGCTGCCGTAGTTGTTGTTCAGTTCCGGATTGCGCGGGGCCAGGCGCAAGGCGCGCTGGTAATTGTCGTCCGCCAGCGCCATCTCGTTCATGGCGATGTAGATCACCGCGCGCACCCCGTAGGCCTCGGCCAGCTCGGGATTGGCGGCGATGGCCTGCTTGATTTCATCGAGGGCGATGGCGTAATTGCCCTGCTGGTAGTAGCCGACCGCCAGCTGCATGCGGATCACGGCGCGCTTCTCGGCATTGGTCTGGTCGGACATGGTGCGCAGCTCGGTGGTGCTGCCCTGCAGGGCGCCACTGTCGCCGCCCGCACGGTCCGCGGCGCCCGCGCCCGTACCGCCACTGCCGGCGCAACCGGCCAGCGCGCCCGCCAGGCACGCCACCATCACCCGGCGCAGCGGGGCGCTCAAGAACGAATCTCCACGATGCGGCCGAAATCGGCGCCAAACCTGGTCTTGTACTCGGCCATTTTCTCCATCCGTTCCTGGACCCGCGTGCGGTCCTGCACTTCCCCCGCCAACTGCCCGCAGGCCGCGTCGATGTCGTCGCCGCGCGTCTTGCGCACGGTGGTGACGATGCCCGCGTCCATCAGGATCTGCGCGAACGCCTTGATGCGCGGGTTCTTCGAGCGCAGCAGGCCCGATTCCGGGAAGGGGTTGAACGGAATCAGGTTGAATTTGCAGGACACGCCGACCACCGGGTCGTTGACCAGGGCGATCAGTTCGCGCGCATGCT
>JBKHWY010000622.1:0-2652 GCA_046566285.1 Gammaproteobacteria bacterium
GCCATCGCCGTCGCGCGAGCCGAAGTTGCCCTGGCCGTCGATCAGCGGGTAGCGCAGCGAGAAGTCCTGGGCCATGCGCACCAGCGCGTCGTACACCGACTGGTCGCCGTGCGGGTGGAGTTTACCCAGCACGTCGCCGACCACGGCGGCCGACTTGCGCGGCTTGGCGGTGGCGCCCAGGCCCAGCTCGTGCATCGCGTACAGGATGCGGCGCTGCACCGGCTTCTGGCCGTCGGTCACGTCCGGCAGCGCGCGGCCCTTGACGACCGAGATGGCGTAGTCCAGGTAGGCGCGCTCGGCGAAGGTGGAGAGAGTCAGCTTCTCGACGTCGTCGTCGGGCGCGCTGGCTTGTTCGAACAGGTTGGCTTGAGACATAAACAGTAGGGGTGAAGAGCGATTCGGTAGGTTAAGAGTGAGGCTGACCGCTGATGCGGCTGAGACTGCACATGGCAATGCCCATGATGAGCATCGCGAGCGGTCGGATCGTCGGCACATCCAGCGCGGCGCGGGCCGGCGTCAGCTGCACGGCGAGGCCGGCCAGGAAGGGCACGAGGAAAAATCCGATGATCCCCATCGACAGGCCCGCGAAGACGGCGCCGGCCACCAGCCAAAGCCAGAGCAGCAAGGCCAGCACGGTGGTCGGCAGGGGCGCATAGTGGGCAAACAGGCTGATGACGATGCTGCCCAACAGCCAATAGATGCGCAGGTCGGCGGCGCTCTTGGCGTCCACGTTGAACAGGTCGAGGTAGTCGCCGCCGCGGTTACACAGCTGGAATACCAGGAAAAACAGGATGGCATGCGAGAGGAAGCCGATGTTGGCCAGCCCATGGCCATCGCTCAGGACCACGCCCACGCTGACCAAGGCGGTTGCGCCCCAGAGCAGGAAGCTGGTCCGGCTGAGCCGGACGGAGTTGGCGAAGCTGCACACGGCCAGGCATACAAACAGCGCGACGTCCACCAGCATCAGCATCCCATTGGACGGGTTGGGGATCAGCGTCAGCATGCCAGCGGCGATGAACAGGCGCAGGCTGAACAGCTGCACGCCGCGGCGGTAGCGCCAGTCGTACATGAGCGGTTCCAGGCGCTCGGCGGCGCGCGCACGCCAGCGCAGCACGAAGCCAGGCGCGCCCTTGAAGGCGATCAGCGCGCCCAGGCCGAACGAGATGCCCTGCGCCAGGAGGAAGGACAGCGGCTCGTTTTCGCCGCCCGGCCCGAGCAGGAAAATCAGCAGCGCCATGGTCAGTGGCCAGACCAGGAACAGGCCGGCGAAAAACGATTTGTACGCAGTCTGACGGAAGTAACGGCGCGTGTTCACGCGCCCTTCCCAGGCGGCGAAGCGATCCGCATCGAGGCGGTAGCGCAGCATCTCCGGATGATGATCCCGTATGGTCGCAAGCAGCCGGCGCATGGCCAGGGTGAAGCTGCGCTGCGAGGTCTTGTCGAGCTTTCCGCGCGGCGCGCCGTTCAGGAGCGCGTTCACTTCCAGGCTGGTGGCCTCCTGCTTGAGAAAGTGGGCGTAGGACTCGCGCGCACGCAGGCGCGCCAGCACGTCGGCCGATTCGTTTGGTAACTCGCGCATGGCAAACGCCATGTCGTCCTTCCAGCCGAAATGCTCGGCGATGTCGATGCGCAGCGCTTCCGTGCACGCCTCGCCGGCGCAGTAGCGCACGGCGCACAGTTCGAACTGATCGGCCACTTCCAGGTTCAGCATCGGCTCGCCATCGGCGATCTGCCTCAAGTGCTGGCGCGGTTGCTGGGTGCCGTGCTTGAGAAATGCCTCCCACAGGCGGGTCGCCACCTGCGCGGGCGGCATGCGCAGCACGGGCGGGGGCGGGACGCTCTTCAGGATGCCTATTGCAGCAGGCGGCGTTGGCGTCGGCACATCGCCGGGCTGGGGCGGCATGGGCGGATGACGCAAGCCGGACGCGTTGACGACGACGGGCGCGGCATCGGCTTCGATCTCATTCTCGTCCGCGGCGGCGTCCTCGACTTCTTCGCGTGCCAGCGCGGCGATGCGCAGGGCGCTGTCGTACGCCGCGCGCAGGGCTTGGAACCCGGCCGGATCGTCTTCCGGGCGGGTTGCCTTCAGCTTTTTCGCATACGCGCGCTTGATCGCGCGTTCGTCGCTGGTGGCCTCGATGCCGAGCGTCGCCCACAGGCTCACAGGAAGCTGCCTCCGTCGAGCTGGCGCAGCACCTGGGCCAGCTGCTCGCGCGCGCGCCGGGCTTCGCCCGCGTCCTGGCGCTCGAGCACGCGCTGGAACGCGGCCACGTGCTGGGCCAGGTACTCGCGCGCGTCACCCAGCAGCATTTCGTACAGGCGGTCGGCCTGGGCGATCAGGGTGCGGTTCTCGATCTGGTCGCGCGGGTGGATCTTCAGCGCCGCCAATTCCGTCAAGCGCTGGGCGATCTGGTCGGCCGTCATCACCCCGGCATTGTCCGTGATGAGCAGCTGGTGCTTTTCCATGGTGGGCAGCACCGTGATCTCGGCTTCCAGCACGCCCGACACGTCATAGGTGAAGCGTACGTCGGCGCTGACTTCCCCGGAACGCTTGGGAGGAATCGGGAACTTGATTTCGCCCAGGTAGACGTTGTCGGCGACCTTGCGCGCTTCGCCCTGGTACACCGTGACGTGCAGCTCGCGCTGGCCGTC
>JBKHWY010000623.1:0-2651 GCA_046566285.1 Gammaproteobacteria bacterium
GAAGCGGGCAAAGTATTTCTCGATATAGCTCTGCGCAGCCGAGCGCTCGATGCCCAGGTTGGCGGCCAGGCCGAAGGAACTCATGCCGTAGATCAGGCCAAAGTTGATCACCTTGGCGTAGCGGCGCTGCTCGCTGCCTACCTCCTCGCCGGGAATGCCGAAGATCTCCGAGGCCGTGGCACGGTGGATGTCTTCGCCCTCGGAGAAGGCGCGCAACATGGCTTCGTCGCCCGAGATATGCGCCATGATGCGCAATTCGATCTGCGAATAGTCGGCCGAGACGAGCTTCATGCCGGGCGCGGCGATGAAGGCCTTGCGGATCTTGCGCCCGTCCTCTGTGCGGATCGGGATGTTCTGCAGGTTGGGGTCGTTCGAGGCGAGGCGCCCCGTCACGGCCACCGCCTGCGCATAGTTGGTATGCACCCGGCCCGTATCGCGGTTGACCATCTTGGGCAGCTTGTCGGTTTAGGTCGACTTCAGCTTGCTCATGCCCCGGTATTCGAGCAGGATCTTCGGCAGCGGGAAGTCCTCGGCCAGCTTCTGCAGCACTTCTTCGTCGGTGGACGGCGCGCCGGTCGGGGTCTTCTTGATGACGGGCAGCTGGAGTTTGCCGAAGAAGATTTCGCCGATCTGCTTGGGCGAACCCAGGTTGAACGGGCCGCCGGCCAGTTCATAGGCCTTCTGCTCCAGTTCCACGATCCGTTCGCCCAGTTCGCGCGACTGCAGCGCCAGCAGTTCGGCGTCGATCAATACGCCATTGCGCTCGATTTTCTGCAGCACGATGGAGGTGGGCAGTTCGATCTGGCGGTAGATGAAATCGAGCTTGGCGTCGCTCTCCACGTGGCCAATCATGGCCTGGTGCAGGCGCAGGGTGATGTCGGAATCCTCGGCCGCGTATTCGGTGGCGCGCTGCAGTTCGACCTGGTCGAAGCACAGCTGGTTGGCGCCCTTGCCGCACACGTCGGTGTAGGGAATGGTGGTGTAGCCCAGGTGGCGCAGGGCCATGCTGTCCATGTCGTGCGGCTTGTGCGACTCGAACACGTAAGATTCGAGCAGGGTGTCGTGCACGATGCCGCGCACGGTGACGCCGTGGTTGGCGAAGATATGGCAGTCGTACTTGAGGTTCTGGCCGACCTTCGGCTTGGCCGGGTCTTCCAGCCAGGCGCGCATGCGCTCGAGCACGTGCTCGCGTTCGAGCTGCTGCGGCACGCCGGCATAGCGGTGCGCGAGCGGGATATAGGCGCCCTTGCCCGCTTCGACCGACAGCGAGATGCCGACCATCTGCGCCGTCATGGGTTCGAGCGAGGTGGTCTCGGTGTCCAGCGAGGTCAATGACGCGCTGTCGATCAGCGCCAGCCAGCGCTCCAGGTCCGCTTCCGTCGTGACGGTCTCGTACTCGCCCTTGATCACGGGGACCACGGCGCCGGGGAACAGCTCGCCCTCCGGGGAATTGAGGAGCGCACGCGGGGCGCCTTCGTCGTCGCGCTGGACGATTTCGCGCAGCAGGGTCTTGAAGCCGAAACGCTCGAAAAACGCTTTCAGGCCGTCCTTGTTTTCCGGCTTGGCCACCAGGTCCTCGGTGATCGAGACCATGTGCTTGGTGAGGTCGCAATCGGTCTTGACGGTGATGAGGGTGCGGCCCTGCGGCAGCCACTCCAGGGCCTTGCGCAAGTTCTCGCCCACCGCCCCGGTGATCGCATGGGCGTTTTCCATCACTCCTTCCAGGCTGCCGTGCTGGGTCAGCCACTTCAGCGCCGTCTTCGGTCCGCACTTGGAGACGCCCGGGATGTTGTCGACCGTGTCGCCGATCAGGGTCAGGTAGTCGATGATGCGGTTGGGCGGCACGCCGAACTTGGCCAGCACGCCCGCTTCGTCGAGCTTCTCGTTGGTCATGGTGTTGATCAGCATCACGCGCCCGTTCACCAGCTGGGCCAGGTCCTTGTCGCCGGTGGAGACCACGGTATTCAATCCCAGTTCGCTGGCCTTGACCGACAACGTGCCGATCACGTCGTCCGCTTCCACGCCCTCGACCATCAGGATCGGCCAGCCCATGTGGCGCACCGCTTCGTGGATGGGTTCGATCTGCACGCGCAGGTCGTCCGGCATCGATGCACGGGTGGCCTTGTAGTCGCTGTACATCTCGTCGCGGAAGGTCTTGCCGGGCGCGTCGAACACGCAGGCGATGTACGCGGCCGGATAGTCCTGGCGCAGCCGGCGCAGCATGTTGACCATGCCGTGCATCGCCCCGGTCGGGTGGCCGTCCGGGCTGCGCAGGTCAGGCAGGGCATGGAAGGCCCGGTAAAGATAGCTGGAACCGTCGACTAACAGCAGGGTATTTTGCATAGGGCCAAGTGATAAGTGAGAGGGCGAACAGACGCTCCGCGGCGCAGGCTGGATTATCGCAGAAACACGAGGAAAGCCGCCCTGGCAGGCGTGATCGTTTTTCCACCCTCAGGTCTGGCCTTTGTTACAATGTACCAACCCCTATGAAGGCAACGATCATGCTGCGCACTCGACTCAAACGATCTCTCCTGCCCCTGCTCTTGCTGGCCAATGTCGGCCTGGCGGCGGCCCAGCAGGCATCGGCCCCGCCGCCTCCCAAGCTCGAGCGCATCGAGGAGGACATCTTCGAGGGCCGCTCGGACGAGGTC
>JBKHWY010000624.1:0-2644 GCA_046566285.1 Gammaproteobacteria bacterium
GTACGGCTGAACTTCACCCTGAACACGCCCGAGCGGCTGGAGGAAGGCATCCGCCGCCTCGCCCGCGCCGTGGACGCGCTGGCCCGCCGCGCCGCGGAGACCTGGGTGCTGGCCAGCGCCGAGAAGGTGGGCGCCGCCACCATGCCGCCCGTGTGGGCCGGGGTGGTGGGCTCGTCGATCATCACGGCGATCACGAAACGGGGATTGGACATCGGCGCGATGCCGACGAAGTTACCGATGTATTTGGTGTGCGAATAGCGGCCGTTGACGATCTTTTGCGCGGTGCCGGTCTTGCCACCCACGCGGTAGCCGGGCACCTGCGCGCGCGAGGCCGTGCCTTCCGGGCTGACCACCGCTTCGAGCATGACGCGCATCTCGCGCGCGGTGCGCGGCGAAATCACCGGCTGGCCCACGGGCGCCTCGTCGAGCTTCTGGAACGACAGCGGGATGATGTCGCCGTCGCGCGCGTAGATCAGGTAGGAGCGCGCCAGCTGCAGGAGCGACACCGAGATGCCCTGGCCGAAGGCCATGTTGGCCTGCTCGATCGGCTTCCACGACTTGAACGGACGCACGCGCCCCGCCACCGCGCCCGGAAAGCCGAAGCGTGGAGCCTGCCCGAAGCCGCTCTTGGTGAACATCTCCCACATCTCCTGCGGCGGAATCGGCAGGGCGATCTTGGCCATGCCGATGTTGGACGACTTCTGGATGATGCCCGCCACCGTCAGCGCCGGCTTGGGATGGGAATCGTGAATGGTGTCCGAGCCGATCTTCATGGCCGGCGGCGTCACGAACAGCGTGTCGGGCTTGACCCGGTTGGTGTCCAGGGCGAGGGCCACCGTGAAGGGTTTCAGCGTCGAACCGGGTTCGAACGTGTCGGTGATGACGCGGTTGCGGAGCATCTCGCCCGTCAGGTGCCTGCGGTCGTTCGGGTTGTAGGTCGGCCAGTTGGACAGCGCCAGCACCTCGCCCGTGTGCACGTCCAGCACGACGGCGGCGCCGGCCTTGGCCTTGAACGTCTCGACCGCGTTCTTCAGCTGCGTGAAGGCGATGTACTGGATCTTCGAATCGACCGACAGCGTGATGTCTTTTCCGTCGTGCGGTTCGCGCGACATGCCCACGTCCTCGACGATGCGGCCCAGGCGGTCCTTGATCACGCGCCGGCTGCCGGGCACGCCCACCAGGGTCTTCTGCTGCGCCAGCTCGATCGATTCCTGGCCCACGTCTTCCACATTGGTGAAGCCCACCAGGTGGGTCATGACTTCACCCTGCGGATAGAAGCGCTTGTATTCCTTGCGCGTGTCCAGGCCCTCGATGCCGAGCTTTTCGATCTGGGCGATGACGTCCATCTCGACCTGGCGCTTGAGGTACACAAAGGTGCGGTCTGAATCGAGCTTCTTGCGCAGGTCGGCGTCCGTCATGTCCAGCAGGCGGGCCAGCTGGTGCAGTTTTTCCGGCGGCGACTTCAAGACGTCCTCGGGGATCGCCCATACGGCTTTCACCGGCAGCGAAGACGCCAGCACCTGACCGTGGCGGTCCATGATCTTGCCGCGCGTGGCAGGCAGCTCGATGGTGCGCTCGTAGCGGCTCTTGCCCTGCTTTTGCAGGAACTCGTTGCTCATCCCCTGCAGCCACAGGGCGCGCAGGGCCAGCGCGGCGAACGCGGCGAACAGCGCGAACCGCACCACGCGCGAACGCCAGGTGGGCAGGCTCACCTGCAGCACCGGGCTTTTCGAGAACGACACCCCCTTGCCGGCGGCGACGCGCGAACTCGTCACGCTACTGGCGCGCTTCATGGCTCACCTTCTGTCAGGTATTGGGTGCGCGCCGGCGACAGCGGCGCCATGTTCAGTTCCGTGCGCGCGATCTCCTCGATGCGCGCGTTCTTGCCCAGGGTGGATTGGTCCAGCTGCAGCTGCGACCAGTCGATGTCGAGCTGGCGCGCCTGCTGCACCAGTTTTTCGTTTTCGATGAACAGATGGCGCGCGCGGTACTGGGCGTTCACCACCGACAGCGCGCAGCCCACCAGCGCGGTGGCCAGCACGATATTGAGCTTGGCGCTCATTGGGCGCCTCCCAGGCGTTCGGCCAGACGTTCAGCCACCCGCAGCACCGCCGAGCGGGCGCGTGGGTTGGCTTCGACTTCCGCGTCGGACGGCTTGATCTTGGCGACGAGCTTCATCAGCGGCTGCGGCAGGTCGACCGCGCGGATCGGCAGGCGGCGGTCGGGCTGCGGCGCGTTGGCTTTCCCGGCCATGAAGCGCTTGACGATGCGGTCTTCCAGCGAGTGAAAGCTGATCACGACAGGCGCGCGCCGGGAGCCAGCAGCGCGTAGGCATGGCTCAGCCCTGCCTCGAGGTCCTCAAGCTCTTTATTGATGAAAATCCGGATAGCCTGAAAGGTGCGTGTGGCCGGATCCTTGCCTTTTTCCCGAGTCTTGACCGCGCCTGCCACGATGCCGGCAAGCTGTCGTGTGCTCGAAATTGGTTCGACTGCCCGGCGAGCAACAATCGCCTTTGCAATCTGAAAAGCAAACCGTTCTTCCCCATATTCCCTGATCACCTTTTCCAGTGTCTGTTCGGATTCCGTGGCAAGCCACTGTGCCGCCGACATGCCGCGCGTGGTGTCCATGCGCATGTCGAGCGGGC
>JBKHWY010000625.1:0-2637 GCA_046566285.1 Gammaproteobacteria bacterium
GGTAACGGGCACCGCCCGATCGCGGCTACTCGTCCGGATCGTTCGGCTCGGTGGTGGCCAATCGCACGCGCACCTCGCCGAGCGCTTCCTGGTACTCCGGCCGCGGGTCCATCGCGGCGGCCATCTTCAGCTGGGCGTGCGCCTCGCCCTGCACGGCGGCTTTGCGAAACCAGGCCATCGCCAGCGCATAGTTGACGGGTGCGCCCTGGCCGTACAGGTAGCATTCGGCCAGCAGGCTTTGCGCGCTGGCCGAACCCTGCTCGGCGGCGCGGTAGAACCAGGCCATGGCCTGCTCGTGATTGAGTTCGACGCCGCGTCCCTTGCGGTACATCTGGCCCAGGTTCTGCTGGGCCGACACGTCGCCCTGCTCGGCCGCGTGGCGGAACCAGTAGACCGCTTCGGCATCGTTGGCTTCGACCCCGCGCCCGCTGTAGTACAGGGACCCGAGGTGGTTCTGGGCGAAGGCCAGGCCCTGCTGGGCCGCCTGGCGCAGCCACTTGAAGGCGCAGGCGTAGTCGCGTTCGATGCAATCGCCCTTCTTGTACATCAGGCCAAGATTAAACTGCGCATACGCGTCGCCGCGTTCGGCTGCCTGGCGAAACCACACGTAGGTCTGGTAGTTCTCGCGCGTCGTGTTCTGGCGATTCATGCTGGTCCTCCGGCAGGACTGCCGTTGTAATGCACGATGAAAAGAACAATGCAGGCGCCAAGCGGCCTGATAAGTATTGCTAAAACTTTAATGAGATGCAGACGCGCCGATTTGCGGGCGCACAAGCGTGATAGCAAAATGGAATGATCAGGCAGCCTGAATGAGGGGATACGCCTGGCTCTGGCGAGCCAGGCTTGCTGCATCAGAACTTGATGCGCACGCCGAACACCCAGCTGCGGCCCGGCAGCGGCGCCACGTCCTTCAGCAGCGAGGTGGCCAGGCGGATCTCTTCGTTCAGCAGGTTTTTGCCGAGGAGGAACCAGGTCAGGTCCACGCCCTGCAGGTGCTGGGTGTGCGAAATGCTGGCGTTGAGCTGGGTGTAGGCGGGCGCGTGTGCGCCTTCGAACGCGGCCAGGCGTTCCTGGCGCAGCGTGCGCACGGCCGACAGCGTGGCGCGCACTTCGCTGCTGCGATACGTCAGGTCGGCGCCGAAGCGGGCGGCCGGCTGCAGCGGCAGGTTGCCAAGATCGTCGAGCCGTCCGCGCGAAAAGTCCGCGAAGGCCCGCCCGGACCAGCCCAGCTGGTGCTGGTTGTAGCCGACTTCCGCTTCGGCGCCGTGCAGGGTGGCGTCGGCCTGGGCGAAGCGGCGCAGGCGCAGCGGGCCGCCGGCCTGGGGCGCGCCCTCCTCGTCCACCATACCCGGCAGGATGTCGCCATAGATGAAATCCTTGACCTTGTTGACGAACAGGTTGGCCTTCCAGGCCAGCTTGCCGCGCTGGCGCTGCAGCGACAATTCCAGGTTGCGCGAAGTCTCCTTGCGGAAGTCCGGGTTGCCGATATCGAAGGTGGCGGTGGCGTCGTGCGGGCCGCCCGAATACAGTTCTTCCGTGGCCGGCGCGCGCTGGGCCAGCGACAGCGTCGCGCCCACCGTGTAGTCCTGGGCGAACGGCCACTGTGCGCCCAGCGAGGCCGATCCCAAATCGAAGCTGCGCTGGGGTGCGCCCACTGGCGTGCGCTTGACCTGTTCGCCGCGCACCCCGGCGTTCACGCGCACGCCGCCAAATTCGCGCTCCTCGACCGCGAACAGCGCCCGCGTGGTGGAGTGGGTGGCGGGCACCGTGTCCGGCCCGCCCTCGGCGTTCAAGGCCGAGAAGTGGGTGTTTTCCGTCTGCAGGCCCACGCTGCCATGCCAGCCCGCCAGCGGCACGTGGGCCACTTCGACGCGGCTCTCCAGCGCGCGGTTAGCAAAGCGCACCTCGGCCGCCCCCGCGTCATCGAGTTCCGCATGGCGGTAGTCCGTATAGCCGAACTTGACGCGCACCTGTTCGATGCCGGCGGCGGGGGCCTTCAGCAAGCCATCCACATCGTAGCGGCGCTGGTCCTGGTCGATACGCGAGCCTTCCAGACTGGGGATGCCGTACAGGTTCGACAAGGTGCTGACCGAGGCCCCCAGGTGGCCCCAGTCGCCCACCAGGGACAGCCCGGCCCCGCCGCTGTGCTGCCGGGTGGCCGAATGCGGCAGGCGCCCGATGTCCGGCTCGCCCGCCACGCGCGCACCCGGGATACGGTAATCGTCCGCGTGGCGGATGCTGCCATCGACGTGCAGGCCGACCTGGCCCACGGCCGCGTCGGCGGAACCGGACACGGCGCCGGCGCGGTCCACGGTACCGTAGCGCATTTCCAGCTGCCCGGTAGGGTGCTGCTCCAGCGCCGTCGGGATGCGCTCGTTGACCACGTTGACCAGGCCGCCGATCGCGCCCGAGCCGTACAGCAGCGCGGCCGGCCCGCGCAGGATCTCGATCTGGCGCGAGATGGCGCCGTCGGCCGACACCGCATGGTCGTTCGACAGGCCGGATACGTCGGCCACGGTCATGCCGTTTTCCAGCATCTTGACGCGCGCGCCTTCCAGCCCGCGGATGATGGGACGCGAGGCACCGGCGCCAAAGCCGCTGGCGGACACACCCAGCTCGGTGGAGAGGGTTTCGCCG